>CAMHER010000207.1 GCA_946184215.1 uncultured Clostridia bacterium
TTCGTCCTTAAGGATTATGCCGTTTTCGCTTCCTTTTTCACCCGGATGAAAGGGCAAATCAATCCACATGCATGTCCCTCCTAGAAATACTATCAGAAGATCTAAAGTAGAAACGCTCCATCACATCTCGGTTGTACTTCGCTAAAGCCTCATGGTCTCCGGATTTGACACGATTCAGGATTTTCGCATATTCTGATGCTCCAATTTTGTCTTCTTCCTTATAGAGCCACCACATGTCAGGATACTCGTCGGTATTAGTCATTAGGTCGAGTATCTTTGGCGCAAAGGTCTTTGAACAACGGATGTTTTCAATCCACTCAAGAGGAACGGTCTCCGTTGTATATCTGCTTTTATGCCGGTTTAGCCCCATTACAACGACACCATCGTCCCAAAGTCGTCGGCTGATATAAACCTTTCTGCCCCCCGGAAATGAAGCTGTCCCGTAACGAGTGATAAAAGTTGACTCAGCCATCTTTATCCTTCCTTTCAAAGCATGATTAGCTCCGAATATGCTGTTAATAAAATACCATGATCTCAATGAAGAAGCAAGGTGGGGGAAATATCTTTCGCTAAAAAAATCCAGTAAATTTGTGGCACAATCTGTGGCACACAAAATAGAAAATCCCTGAAATCTCAACGATTTCAGGGATTATGGCGGAGGGTGCAGGATTCGAACCCGCGTGGGCTTTCGCCCTAACGGTTTTCAAGACCGCCCCGTTATGACCGCTTCGGTAACCCTCCGTGTATGTTAACTCCCGGTTGGGAGATAACGACAATGTGTAATTGTTCCCTCCGGATATTTGGCCGGCCGCGGGATGTGCGGTCAGCCTTTTCTTTATATCACATTCGTCCTCGCCCTGTCAACAACAGGCCCCTGCGAAGCGCCGGCCTAAAACTCCCGCAGGATCAGATCTGTTTCGCCCTGGTTGAGCCCCAATTCGATCCGTCTTACCCTCGTATTGGCCGCATAACGGCGGCGGATGCCGTCACGAAGGACGGTGCCGCCGTGGTAGCCGTGAATCACCCGGATGCGGTAGGCGCCGCCGGCGCGCCGCAAAGCCGCGTCAATGGCGGTGCAGGCCTGGGTAAGCGTCATGCCGTGGACGTCCAGCTCGATCACGGCGGCGGTAAAAGTGTTCAAATGATAAACCCTCCGTCACAGCCCAGCACCTGGCCGGTGGTATAGCTGGCCTCGTCGGCGAGAAAGCGGATCGCCCGCGCGATCTCCTCCGGCGTGCCGAGACGGCCCATTGGGATCACTTCATGCGCCAGGCTGTCCAGCGTCTCCTGCCCCAGCACCTTGACCATGTCGGTGTCGATGACGCCGGGCGCCACGCAGTTGACGCGGATATTGCTCGGCGCAAGCTCCGCGGCGAGGGAGCGCGTCAGGCCGATGATCGCGTGCTTGGTGGACGAATAGGCCACCTCGCAGCTGGCCCCGTGGCTGCCCCAGATGGAGCTGACGTTGACGATGCAGCCCGCGTGCTCGTGCAGCATGTGGGGCAGCACTGCCTGCGTGCAGTTGAAGCAGCCGCCCAGGTTTACGGCGAAGATGCGCTGCCACCACTCCGGCGAGATGTCCTGAAAGAGGTGCTGCTCGGCGATGCCGGCGTTGTTGACCAGCAGCGTCACAGCTCCAAGCTCCCGCTCGACACGGCGCACCATCTCTCTCACCGCCGCGGCGTCGGCGACGTCGGCACGGTGCGTGAGAACGGCGTGTCCCTCCGCGCGCAAAGCGGCGGCAAGCTCCTCGGCCTTGTCCTCGCGTTCAATGTAATTGATGCAGACGGCATAGCCCGCCGCCGCAAGCTCCCGCGCCGTCGCGGCGCCGATGCCGCGGGACGAGCCGGTGATGAGCGCGACCTTCATGCCTTTCCCTCCCTTTCCTTCAGCGCGGCGGCGATCACGTCACGGGCGTGATCGCTGAGCTCCGCCGTCGTCATGGCCTTCACCTGCTCGGCGGGGACGACCTCGGCGATGTCAAGATAGATGTGCGTCGGGCGCAGGAACAGGTTTTTCTTTGCCTTCTCCGAGCCGCTGCACGCCGCGATCACGAGCGGCACGCCCGCGCGCTGCGCGATCTTGAACGAGCCGTGGTGGAAGGGCAGCAGCTCGCCGGTCTTGCTGCGGGTGCCCTCCGGGTAGATGCAGATGCTGCAGACGTCCCGCTTGAGATAATCCACCGCGGCGAGGATGGATTTGATCGCCTCGCGGTCGTTGTTCCGGTCGATGGGCAGAAAGCAGGCGCCGGCCACGATGCGTCCCACCATAAAGAGGCGCAGATTCTCCGGCTTGGAGATATAGGCCAGGTTATATTTCCGCAGCGGGTAAAACTGCGAGATCGGGTCGAAGGCTGAGCGGTGGTTGACCACCATGAGAAAGCGGCCGTCCTCCGGCAGCTTTTCAAGCCCCGCGACGTGCGTGTGCACGCGGGTAAAAAAGCAGATCAGGTTTCCGCCCTGGGCGACAAGGAAGCGGCAGATGGGGTTTTGCTTTTTCCGCGGCCACTCCGGGCTGATGAAGAAAGAGACGATCAGCGCGAAGAGCAAAAACAGCGCGCTCAAGCCCAGCACGCCGCCGACAAAGATCAGCGCGCATTTCCATATCCCGGCAAGGCCGACCGAAGCGGCAAAGCCGTATCCGACCGCGCCGGCAAGAGACAGGATCAAAATGACAGTCATCAGCATAGTGACATAGCCCTCCGCTGAAGGAATGAATACTCGCTTAAACTATACCACGGCGCCGTTTTTTTCCAAGCCCTTTTTTTGCTTTGGCGGGAAAGTTTACAGTTTTTTCAGCTTTTTCTTCCGGCAGACTGCGCCGCGCGAAGTTTCCCGTTGCAAGTTGACGGCTTTCGTACTAAAATGTTGATATGAGTTTTATGCGCATTGCCGCAATTTTGGAAAGGAGCAACCCCGCCATGAAATACATCATGTCCCTGGATCAGGGCACTACCTCCTCCCGCTGCATTCTCTTCGACCGCGCCGGCAACATCTGTTCCACCGCGCAGAAGGAATTCCGCCAGATTTTCCCCAAGCCCGGCTGGGTCGAGCACGACGCGGACGAGATCTGGGACACGACGCTTGAGGTGTCGCGCAGCGCGATGCGCAAGCTCGGCGTCACCGCCGCGGACATTGCCGCCATCGGCATCACCAACCAGCGTGAGACCACCGTGATCTGGGACAAGGCCACCGGCGAGCCGATCGCAAACGCCATCGTCTGGCAGTGCCGCCGTACCTCCGATATCATCGACGGGATCGTCAAGGCAGGCTGGAGCGACAAGATCCGCGCCAAGACGGGTCTGGTGCCGGACGCGTATTTCTCCGGCTCGAAGATCAAATGGCTGCTGGACAACGTGCCCGGCGCGCGCGAGCGGGCGGAGCGAGGCGAGCTGCTGTTCGGCACGATCGACACCTGGCTGATCTGGAAGCTGACGGACGGCCACGTCCACG
>CAMHER010000208.1 GCA_946184215.1 uncultured Clostridia bacterium
AGCCGTTGACAAAGAACGCGGCCTTGCCGGTCTTGAACTCGTTCTCGGCGTCATGGCCGCCGGTGGCGAGATCCTTCGGGTCGGTCAGGCTGTTGTTGATGCACAGGTCGTAGAGGTTCTTGAAGTTCTGCATGTAGGCGCCAGTGAGGGTGGCGGGGCACTCGGTCCAGCCGCCGGCGTCGCGCTCTTCATAGAAGTACTCGAGGTTGGCCATGTGGCCGGTGAAGCGCCAGGAGGAGGAACCGTCCATGTCGCTGGAGGAGAAGGCGTCAAAGCCCAGCTCGCCGGCGCGGGCGTGGATGTCCTCAGCAACGGCCTTCAGACCGTCAAAGTTCACGAGCTCGTCCATGCTGTGGCCGGCAGCCTCGATCAGGTCGGGGTTGACGATGATGCCGTAGCACTCATAGCAGTAGCCGATGGAGACCAGACGTCCGTCCTCGTCATAGAGGTTGAAGCCGTCGGTGTTGAGTTCTTCCGCGATGGGGGTGCCGGTGAGGTCGAGGGCGAACTCGCCCCAATCCTTGACGCCGGCCTGGTTGCCGATGACGAAGAGGGTAGGCGCGGAGCTCTTGTCCATCTCGGAGGTCAGGGTCTGGCTGTAGGTGCCGGAGGCGGCGGTAACGACCTTGACGGGCACGCCGGTCTTCTCGGTGTACATGGCGGCCAGCTTCTGAGCGGACTCGTCGAGCTCGGGCTTGAAGTTCAGCCAGTAGACAGAGCCCTTCGCGGCAGGGGCTTCAGCAGCGGGAGCCTCGGCGGCAGGGGCCTCGGCAGCGGGTTTTTCAGCAGCGGGAGCGGGGGCAGCGGAGCTGCCGGAGTTTCCGCCGCAGGCGGCCAGGGCGAATACCATGACCACGGCCAGAAGCATTGCAATGATCTTTTTCATTCTGTTCTTCTCCTTTTCAATTTCCCTTGCGATGCAAGGTTGTTTACTGATTTATTTTCAGACCCGGAGGTCGGAAAATCAGAGATCGACGACGGACGCGCCCGCGCGGAGCAGCGGCTCAAAT
This sequence comes from uncultured Clostridia bacterium, assembly GCA_946184215.1. Taxonomy (GTDB): domain Bacteria; phylum Bacillota; class Clostridia; order Oscillospirales; family Oscillospiraceae; genus Limivicinus. The sequence goes on from CAMHER010000208.1 coordinate 1,011, forward strand.
CGGCGGTGGCGGGAGGGCTTTCCCGCGAGCATATCCGTGAGACAGCGGACGCATTCGCGCCCCATCTCCTCCGCCGGCTGCACCATGGTGGTGAGCGTCGGCGTGAGGTATTCCGAGACCGTCAGCCCATCGATGGCGATGACGGAGATGTCCTCCGGCACCCGGAGCCCCCGGTCGCGGATGGCCTTGACGGCGGCGATCGCCATCGTGTCCGACAGGGCGAAGAGCGCCGTGAAGTCCCGCCGCCTCTCGAGCAGGCGGCACATGCCCTCATAGCTCTCCGGCATTTCAAAGCAGCCGCCGCATTCCTCCAGCAGGCCCTCGTCAAAGGGGATGCCGGCGTCGTCCAGCGCCTGGCGGTAGCCCATGTAGCGCAGCTCGCTGATGGAGTGGTCGCTGCGGCTCGGCACGAGGGCGGCGATGCTCCTGTGCCCGCGGCGGATCAGCTCATCCACCGCGCGGTAGGCGGTCGCCCGGTCGTCGATGGAGACGGAGGAATAGTCTTTCTCGTTGAGCGTGCCGAAGTAATTGGTGTAGGAGCAGCAGACGTAGGGCACGCCGATGCGCGTGAGTTCCTGCGGCGTGTAGTCGAAGCGCCCGCCGAGAAAGATCAGTCCGCGCAGCTTTTTCTCACGTTCGAGAATGGCCCCGGCCCTGACCTCATCCGCGTCGGTGTCGAGATAGCGGAGCACCATTGTCAGCCCGTGCTCTTCCAGCGCGCTCGCCACGGCCTTGATCACTGCCGAGAAGAAGAGGTTTCCGGTTCCACGCACCACGACGCCGACGTTGTCGGAGCCGCTGCTGACCAGGGTGCGCGCGCTGTTGTTCGGGATGTAGCCCAGCGCCTCGATCGTCTGCAGAACCCGCAGGCGCACCGGCTCGCTCACGTCCGGGTGGTCGTTGAGAACGCGCGATACAGTGCTGACGCTCACTCCGCACTCGCGGGCAATATCCTTGATCGTCATACCTGATCCCTCGAAATCTGCGGTGAAAGTTATGGAAACCACGCCGGGAACGTTCCCGGAAACGATTCCAGCCGCCTGCAGCTCCATATTAGCAATCTGCCTCCGCAAAGTCAAGGGAACTTGTGCACCCTGTCTGTATTTTTGTTGCAATGCCTAAATCCGATCAACTCGCTTTGTGGATTATTCACAGGACGCTCCGCCTTCGACATGCACCTGTCCGCGGAAAAAGAGGCAGGATCCTTTTCTCCGGATGCTTTACAGATGCGGGAAAACCGCTATAATAGAAGAAAAAGAGTATCAGGAGGTCTGCCTATGAAGCGCAGCGAGATCAACGCTGCCCTGCGGGAGATGGAGGCCATGTTGCGGGAATACCGCTTTGCCCTGCCGGACTTCTGCCATTTTACGCCGGAGGAGTGGAACGGGAAAGGGCATGAATATGACGAGGTGCGGGACAACGCCCTCGGCTGGGACATTACGGACTACGGTCTCGGCCGCTTTGACGAGGTCGGCTTTTCCCTCATCACGCTCCGAAACGGCAACCACGCCATGCCGGAGCGCTATCCCAAGACCTACGCCGAAAAGCTTCTGTATATCAAAGACGGACAGTATTCGCCCATGCACTTTCACTGGTCGAAGATGGAAGACATCATCAACCGCGGCGGCGGGAACGTCCTGATCCGGGTCTATAACGCCCTGCCGGACGAGGAGATCGACCGCGAGAGTCCCGTCACTGTCCATCTGGACGGCTGTGAGCGCATTGTCCCCGCCGGCACGCAGGTCAGGCTCACCCCCGGCCAGAGCATCAGCATCACGCCGTATCTCTACCACGACTTTGAGGTGGAGAAGAGGAGCGGGCCGGTGCTGCTGGGCGAGGTCAGCCAGTGCAACGATGACGCCCACGACAACCGTTTCAATCCGCCCGTCGGCCGCTTCCCGGCCATCGAGGAGGACGAGCTGCCCTACCGCCTGCTATGCACCGAGTATCCGGCGGCCGAGTGACTGCTTTGGATCATTACGCCGTAAAAAGAACCTGTCATCCGCCGCGGCGGATGACAGGTCTTTGCGTATATGGAGTTTTTACCGGATCTTCCGGCATTCGAGATAGTAGCGCTTCTCCTGCGCGTGGCCCATGGAGAAGGTCTTGCGGGGCAGCACGCCGTCCATCACAATGCCGCGGAAGAAGTCGTCCTTGGAGATGTTCGGCAGCAGGAGAGCGACGGCATCCTCACGCTGCGCAAGCTCCGCCGCGGTGTCGTCGCCGTGGATGTAGTCGATGTGTCCGCCGTGCTCGCGGAGAAAGCGGTCGAGCATCGGCTGCAAAATCGCAACCGGCAGGGCGTCGCAGGCCTGGTCAAGCGTGATCGTGCCGCGCTGACCGCCCGCGATCCATTCGACGGGATATCTGTACATCGCGGCTTCCTGCGTTATAAAAGTGTATATGTATTGATTCCTCA
>CAMHER010000209.1 GCA_946184215.1 uncultured Clostridia bacterium
CAGGCATAAGCCTTGTCCACATCTCTCCTTCTCTGTTTAGTTTTCAGGGCGCAAGTCCTGAAAGGAAGAGGAAACCGATCGAAAGAGAAGAATCCTCCGACATAGTTGGTGTTTTTAACGGTGAGGGTCCACCTGTTCCCATTCCGAACACAGAAGTTAAGCTCACCAGTGCCGAAAATACTTGTCTGGCGACGGACCGGGAAGATAGGTCAATGCCAACACAGAGCCGATCGAGAAATCGATCGGCTTTGATTTTTATATACTGTTGACTAACTGCCGCGGTTTCGGGTATAGTAATCTTATCATTCCGTTATGCTAAGGAGGAACCATTATGGCAAACAAGTACGCGGGCACCAAGACCGAAAAGAACCTCTGGGAGGCCTTTGCCGGCGAATCCCAGGCGCGCAATAAATACACCTACTTCGCATCCACGGCCAAGAAAGAGGGATATGAGCAGATCAGCGCGCTCTTCCTCAAGACGGCAGAGAACGAAAAGGAGCACGCCAAGCTCTGGTTCAAGGAGCTGGGCGAGCTGGGCAGCACGGCGGACAACCTGCTGCACGCCGCCGAGGGTGAGAACTACGAGTGGACCGATATGTACGAGCGCTTCGCCAGGGACGCGGAGGAGGAGGGCTTCCCGGAGCTCGCCGCCAAGTTCCGCGGCGTGGCCGCCATCGAGAAGGCGCACGAGGACCGCTACCGCGCGCTGCTGACGAACGTCGAGACCGCGCAGGTCTTTGAAAAGGGCAGCGTCAAGGTCTGGGAGTGCCGCAACTGCGGTCACCTGGTCGTCGGCACCAAGGCGCCGGAGGTCTGCCCGGTCTGCAGCCACCCGCAGAGCTATTTCGAGGTCCGGGAAGAGAATTATTGATCCTTATAAAAGAACGGCGGGAGCGATGCTCCCGCCGTTCTTTTTTGCTCGCTCTTCGTACAAAGAAAAGGTCCCCCGATACCTTCCCCGTTCGCGGGGAAGGCGGCGCAAAGCACCGAATGAGGCTCCTGCTTCCCCCTGGCGGGGGAAGTGCCCCGAAGGGGCGATAGGGGGGCAATTGAGAGACAGCACCCCCTTCCGGTCTCGCTGCGCTCAACCACCCCCCCCCAGGGGGAGGCGGGGATAGAAAAGCAAAAAAAGAGGGGCTTGAGGGAGGCGCTTCGCAAGGAAGTGTCTCCCTCCTATTTGAACATGAGATAATTGACTGCGCCGGTCAGCAATGGTACAATGATTAAAATTTAAACAAATCCGGATTTGGAGGAAGAATCATTGATAGAGATATCTTTCTTGGCATCAGAGATCGTTTTTGCGGCGATATGGCTTTTCGTAAGGGGATGCGTTTGGATAAAGCAGCGCAGATTGGATTGGAAACGGGAAGCCATTCTGCTATTGATGTATATCAACCTAGCCGTCATCATCCGCTTTGTATTCTTCCCGAGAACACTGGTTGACGGGCACGTACAACCACTTGTTTTTGAAACAGCAGAAATGCTTCCTCTACGCATCAATTTGATACCGCTGGTTCATCTTTTTGAGTATGGCAGTGTCAGGGATATGATCTGGAATGTGATCGGCAATACAGCAATGTTTATTCCAAGCGGCATCATACTGCCCGTCGTATATAGAAAGCTGAATAGCTTTTGGAAAGTAATTACAGTCGGTGCTTTGATTTCGCTGTGCATAGAGCTTCTGCAGTTGCCTTTCGCATCCAGGGCGTCGGATATCGACGATTTGATTCTGAATACGCTCGGAGTGGCTGCCGGATACGGGATCTACGCGATTTTCTTGCGCTTTAAGCAATAAATACTGGTTTGTCGAATAGGTCTTCTATTGTCCTCAGTTTTAACGAACATCGGATTTTGCCCCACAAAATCCGAGAGATAAAATCGGTGTGACCATTGCGGTCACACCGATTTTGTATTCTTTTGAGCTTGTGATTGCCGCCTCAATGCAGCTTCCTTATGAAGTGTGCCCCGAGGCCGCCCCTCTTTTTTATTTTCTGTGCCGCGCCGCGTAGGCGAACATCCACACGACGATCACGACGAGCGCGATGATCACGAGGATGCCCAGGATCGTGTTGAGCGCGCCGTGGACGATCTTGACGACCAGCACGACCGCGGCGATCACCAGCGCGAGCGCGATGACGGCAAGCAGCAGACCTTTGATATTTTTCATCTTTTATTCCTCCGTTTATTCGGGATTTCCAAGCCTTTTGAGCACTTCCTGAAAATAATCGGGCAGCGGCGTCTCCAGCTCCACAAGCTCGCCGCTCGTCGGGTGGACGAAGCGCAGATGCCGCGCGTGCAGACACTGCCCCTCCAGCCCCTTGTCGGGCGAGGGCGCGCCGTAGGTGAAATCGCCCAGCAGCGGATGGCCGATATAGGCCATGTGGACACGGATCTGGTGCGTCCGCCCGGTCTCAAGCCGGCAGCGGATGTGCGTATAGCCGCCGTAGCGCGCGATCACTTCCCAGTGGGTGACGGCGCTGCGCGAGGCTTTTTGCGTCACGGCCATGCGCTTGCGGTCGGTCGGGTGGCGGCCGATCGGCGCGTCGACGGTACCGCTGTCCTCGCGCAGGCGGCCCCGGACAACGGCCTCATACTCGCGGCAGAGACTGTGATCGGAAAGCTGGGCCGAAAGCGCCAGATGGGCAGCATCGTTTTTCGCGGCGATGATCAGCCCCGAGGTGTCCTTATCGATGCGGTGGACGATGCCGGGCCGCTTTTCCCCGCCGATGCCGGAGAGCGTGTCGCCGCAGTGGTACAGCAGCGCGTTGACCAGCGTGCCGTCCGGATGGCCGGGGGCAGGGTGCACCACCAGACCGCGGGGCTTGTTGACGACGACCACATCGCCGTCCTCATATACCACGTCAAGCGGGATATCCTGCGGCACAAGCGGGATATCCGCAAGCTCGGGCAGCATGACAAAAAACCTGTCGCCCGCGGCAGAAAGGGTGTTTTTCTTCACGGCCTTCCCGCCCAGCAGAACCGCGCCGCCCTCGATCAGGCGCTGCACGGCACTGCGGGAAAAACCCTCCAGATGGCGAGCGAGGAGAGCGTCGACTCTCTCTCCGCTCTCCTCTGCCGTGACAATGACAACATTGTCGTCCATGTGTTTACTTAAATTCCGCGAGGATGTCCTCAAGCGTGAAGTTCATGTCGTCGTCGCCCTTGGCGGCCTTCGGCGCCTCCGGCGCGGCGGGCGCGCTTTCCACAGGCGCGGCAGGCACACTCTCGACCGGGGCGGCGGGGCGGACGGGCGTCTGTCCCTGGGCGGCGTTGGCGGCATCCCATTCGGCAAAGGGATCGGCCGGATCCACAACGGCGGGCTTTTCCTCTTCCTGCGCGGCGGCAGACCACTGCTGCTCACGGGCGGCGCGCTCGGCCTTGAAGCGGGCGTACTTCTCGTCCAGCTCGGCCTGACGGT
>CAMHER010000210.1 GCA_946184215.1 uncultured Clostridia bacterium
GGCCCAGCTCCTGCAGCAGCTGGCGGGAGACGCGGATGGTCTTGTTGATGGTCTCGACCATGTGCACCGGGATGCGGATGGTGCGGGCCTGGTCGGCGATGGCGCGGGTGATGGCCTGGCGGATCCACCAGGTGGCGTAGGTGGAGAACTTGTAGCCCTTGGTGTGGTCAAACTTCTCCACGGCCTTAATGAGGCCCAGATTGCCCTCCTGGATCAGATCCAGGAACAGCATGCCGCGGCCGACGTAGCGCTTGGCGATGGAGACCACCAGGCGGAGGTTGGCCTCGGTCATGCGGCGCTTGGCCTCCTCGTCGCCGTCGGCCATCTTGACGGCCAGATCGATCTCCTCCTCCGGGGTCAGCAGGGGCACCTTGCCGATCTCCTTGAGGTACATGCGCACGGGGTCGTCGGTGGAGAGCGTGTCGGCCAGCTCCTCGGTGCTGCTGATCTCCTCCTCCGTGACCTCCTCCAGACCGGTCAGCTCCTCGATCTCGGGCAGCAGATCGTCGTCCAGCGCAGGGAGCACGTCGCCGGCGGGCATGTCGATATCGATATTGTTGGCCTCCAGCGTTTCATAGAACTTGTCGATGACCTCGCTGTCGAGGTTCATGTCCTCCAGACACTCCAGTTCCTTGGCGCTGAGCTTGCCGGCCTTCTTGCCCTTTTCCAGCAGCTCGTTCAGGCGCTCTTCGGGCGTCTTCTGGGGCTGCTCCGGCTCTTTTTCCTTCTTCTTTGCGCTCTTTTTCTTCGGCTTGGGCTCCTCTTTCGGCGCCTTCGCGTCGTCAGCCAGCAGGGCGTCGGCCATCTGCTCGAGTTCTTCTTCGCTGTATTTCTTTTCTTCGCTCATGTTTTACCCCTCTATCCCCATTTTTTCTCTTTGTTTTTTCAGGTAGCCCAGCAGATCGTTTTTGCTGTCTCTGATATCTTTTGCTTCCCGCATTTTAGCTATGTAGTCGCTCATCGCCCGTTCGCCGCTGGACAGACGCTCGGGCTTCTGCAGCAGCTGCACCAGCAGGCTCATTTCCTGCCCGCTGAGCTCACCGCTCAAGGTGGCGGTGCTGAGACTGTCGCCCCGGCGGGCCTTGTCCCGCAGCACTGTGTAAATGTGCGCCAGCACCGGCGCGGAGAAATCCTCCGGCGGCGGCAGCGCCGCGTTGTTTGCCAGCGACGGCTCCAGATACAGCAGGCGGATCAGCCCCTCTTCCGCGGCGGCCGAGGCGGGATCCTCGTAGCGGAAGCTCTTTTCCTCCGGCTGCAGCTGCCGTTCGGGACGGCTCTGCGCCTTCGCCTCGTTCTTTCGCGCCGCGCCCAGCATCCGCCTGCGCCGGCGCTCGACCTCGTCGGCCACGGCCTCGCCCTTCACACCGGCCAGCTCCGCCACGCGCATCGCGTAGACCTGCCGCTCCACCGCGCCGGGGAGCTTCGCCAGCATCCCGGTGGCTTCTTTCAAAAAATCCACCTTCTGATCCGGCTCCGTGAGCACATATTGATCGGTGATCGTCCGCAATCGGTAGTCGATCTGATCTTCCGAGCCCTCGAGCAGATTCCGGAAGGCCTCCGGCCCCTTGAGCTTGATGAATTCGTCCGGGTCCTTGGCGCCGGTCAGACGCAGCACCCTGACCTTGAGATCCAGCTTTTCAAGGATGCCGATCGCGCGCTGGGCGGCCTTGATGCCCGCACCGTCGTTGTCGTAGGCGATGATCACCTCGCCCGTGTAGCGCGAGATCAGCCGCGCCTGCTCCGGCGTCAGAGAGGTGCCGAGCGAGGCCACCGCCGAGTCGAAGCCCGCCTGATGCAGGGAAACTACGTCTATATTGCCCTCGGAGAGGATGATATATCCGCTTTTTGATTTTTTCGCCAGATTCAGGGCGAATAAATTGCGGCTTTTGTTAAAAACCAGGGTTTCCGGACTGTTCATGTACTTGGGCTCGCCGTCGCCGAGGATGCGGCCGGAAAAGCCGATGACATTGCCGCGCACGTCGATGACCGGGAACATTAGGCGGCTGCGGAAGGTGTCGTAAAAGCCGCCGCTCTTTCCCTTGCGGACGAGGCCGGCGTCAAAGAGTTCGAAATCAGAATAGCCCTTTGCCTTCATGGCGCTGCGCAGCGCGTCCCAGCTGTCGGGCGCATAGCCGATGCCGAAGTTCGTGGCCGTGGCTCTGCCGATCTGCCGCCGCTGCATGTAGTCCCGGGCCGGCGCACCGCCGGGCGCGGAGAGCTGCTCGTAGAAGAAGCGCGCGGCGTCTTTGTTCAGGGCGAGCATCCGGCTGCGCTTCTTGCTCTCGCGGTCGTTTTCCTGCTCCGGCACCGGCATGTTCACCCGCCGGGCCAGGAACTCCACCGCCTCCGGGAAGGAGAGGTTTTCGATCTCCATGATGAAGTTGATGACGCCGCCGCCCTTGCCGCAGCCGAAGCAGTGGTAGATCTGCTTGTCCGGCGAGACGGAGAAGGAGGGCGTTTTTTCGCTGTGGAAGGGGCAGAGCCCGAAGAGGTTCGAGCCGCTCTTTTTTGACAGGCGCACATAGGAGGACACGACCTCCACGATGTCGTTGCGCTCGGTCAGCTCGGTCAGAAATGTTTCGGGAAAGGCCATCGCAGAAGTCACCTCCTTGAATGAGGCTCCCTTTCTCAAAAGGGAGCTGTCGCGTCAGCGACTGAGGGTTTCCCTGCAAGCAAGGGAAAAGAAACCCTCTGTCGTCCGGCTCGCGGAAGATCGCCGGACGACACCTCCCTTCTGCGGAAGGGAGGCTTTCGTAGTGTTTATTTCACGGTCCAGGCGAAGGGGATGAACAGCTCGCCGTATTTCTCCATGGCATAGCTGTCGGTCATGCCGGAGATGTAGTCGCAGGCGGCGCGCTCGCGGCCGTCGCGCTCGACCACCGGGATAAAATCCTCCGGCAGCGCCTCGGGATGCGCGGTATAGTAGTCGTAGAGGGCGCTGAGGATGCCGTCCACCTTGCTTTCCTCGCTCTTGGCAATGGGATTGACGTAGATATCGGAATACATGTAATTGTGGAAATATGTAAAGGTATCCTGCATGGCGGGCGACATTTTCAGTTCACCTGCCGTGCTGTTTTCCACCAGATCGGTGATAAAGGCGTTGATGCGCTCGCTGTTGCGCTCGCCGCATTCGCGGCGGATGCGCTCGGGCACCTCGGCGGCGGTGAGAATGCCGGCGCGGATCGAGTCGTCCAGGTCGTGGTTGATGTAGGCAATGCGGTCGCACAGGCGCACGGCCACGGCCTCCGGGATATCGTCCGGCGCGCCGTGCGTGTGGTGCAGGATGCCCATGCGGGTTTCAAAGCAGAGGTTCAGGCCGCGGCCGTCGCGCTCGAGCACGTCCACCACGCGCAGGCT
>CAMHER010000211.1 GCA_946184215.1 uncultured Clostridia bacterium
GGCGCGAAGATCTCGGTCGACAGCGCGACGATGATGAACAAGGGCCTGGAATTTATCGAGGCCATGCATCTGTTCGCGGTGACGCCGGACGACATTCAGGTGGTAATCCACCCCCAGAGCATCATACATTCTATGGTAGAGCTCGTCGACGGCACGGTCATCGCCCAGCTGGGCGTGGCCGACATGGGCCTTCCGATCCAGCTGGCGCTGACCTATCCGCGGCGCTGCGAGAGCATGTTCGAGCATCTGGACTTCTATCACCTGCGGGATCTGAGCTTCGAAGCGCCGGATTATGAAAAGACGCCGTGTTTGAAGCTCGCCATGGACTGCGCCCGCGCGGGCGGCATCGCCCCCTGCGTGATGAGCGCGGCCAACGAGGTGGCCGTGCACATGTTCCTGCGCGGCTCTCTCGGCTATAACCGCATCTACGATGCGGCGGCCGCCGCGGTCGAGCATTTTGAAAATGTGAAAGACCCCGATCTGGAAACCATCCTGGCGGCAGACAAGGCCGCACGCGACTTTGTAACGGAGAATTTTTCGTAAATGAGCATTCTTTACATCGCAATCGCCATTTTGATCTTCGGCCTGCTCATCGCCGTGCACGAGCTGGGTCACTTCACCGCGGCCAAGGCCTGCGGGGTGAAGGTGAACGAGTTCTCGGTCGGCATGGGGCCGGCGATCTTCAAAAAACAAAAGGGAGAGACGCTCTACGCCCTGCGCTGTATCCCCTTCGGGGGCTACTGCGCCATGGAGGGGGAGGACGGCGACTCTGCCGATACGCGCGCCTTCACCAACCAAAAGGTGTGGAAGAGGCTCATCATCCTCGCGGCCGGGTCGTTTATGAACTTCCTGACCGGCATCGTGATCGTGCTGATCCTCTTTGCCGGCGCCGCTGGCTTTCGCGCCCCGGTCATCGAGGCCTTTATGGATGGCTGCCCGTACGAGAGCGAGAGCGGCTTTCAGACCGGCGACCGCTTTTACCGCATCGACGGCAGGCGCGTCTGGCAGTATTACGACGTGGCCGATCTCCTTGCCCAGGGGGGCGAGGAGCACGATATCGTCGTCATCCGAGACGGCAAGCGCGTAAAGCTGGACGATTATCACCTTGTCCCCATCGAATACGAAGGCCAGCCCAATAAGATGTACGGCTTTTACTTCGGCACCGACGCGCCGACTCTGGGCAACAAGCTGCGCTATTCCTGGGCCACGACGATGGAGTTTGTGCGGATGGTCTGGGACGCGCTGCGCCAGCTTGTCGGCGGCAAGGTGTCGGTCAACGACCTCTCCGGCCCGGTCGGCATCGTCGACATGATGGCCGAGACGGGCGAACAGGCCGAGAGCGTTTCCGACGGACTGTACAGCATCTTTTATCTCGGCGCGTTCATCGCGGTGAACCTGGCGGTGATGAACATGCTGCCGATCCCGGCACTGGACGGCGGGCGCGTGTTCCTGCTGCTCATCACGGCGCTGATCGAAGCGGTCACGCGCAAAAAACTCGATCCGAAGTACGAGGGCTATATCCACGCAGCGGGCATGGTCCTGCTGCTGGGGCTGATGGCCTATGTGATGTTCCACGATATTTTCAGGATAGTGACGAAGACATGAAGAGAGAAAACACCAGACAAATCAAGGTCGGCTCCGTCGCCGTGGGCGGCGGCGCGCGCGTGAGCGTGCAGTCGATGTGCAACACCAAGACCTGGGATGTGGACGCGACCGTGAGCCAGATCCTCGCCTTCGAGGAGGCGGGCTGCGACATCGTGCGCGTGGCGATCCCCGATATGCGCGCCGCGCAGGCGATCAGCGCGATCAAGGAGCGGATCCATATCCCGCTTGTCGGCGATATCCACTTTGACTATCGCCTGGCCCTTGAGGCGGCCGCGCGCGGTATCGACAAGATCCGCATCAACCCCGGCAACATCGGGGGGGAGGAAAACGTCAAGGCGGTGGCCGAGGCCTGCCGCAAACGGAATATCCCCATCCGCATCGGCGTCAACGCCGGCAGCCTGGAGCCGCGGCTGCTGGAAAAATACGGCCATCCCTGCCCCGAAGCGCTTGTGGAGAGCGCGCAGGGACATATTGCGCTTTTGAACAAATACGATTTTGACGACATCTGCCTGTCGCTCAAATCCTCGTCCGTGCCGCTGACCATCGCCAGCTACCGTGCGGCGGCCGAGGCTTTTCCCTACCCGCTGCACCTGGGCGTGACGGAGACGGGCACGCTCTTTAACGGCACGATCCAGTCCGCCGTGGGCATCGGCACGATGCTCTCCGAGGGCATCGGCGACACGATCCGTGTCTCGCTGACCGCCGACCCGATCGAGGAGGTCCGAGTCGGCCTTGCGATCTTGAAGGCGGCGGGCGTGCGCTCCGGGGGCGTCAAGTTCGTCTCCTGCCCGACCTGCGGGCGGACGGAGATCGACCTTATTTCGCTTGCCCAGCGGGTCGAGCAGGCCGTGGGACATATCAAGCGTGACATCACCGTGGCTGTCATGGGCTGCGTGGTCAACGGCCCCGGCGAGGCGCGCGAGGCCGATTACGGCATCGCCGGCGGAAAGGACAAGGGTATTTTGTTTGAAAAGGGACAGGTCGTCGGCACCTACGCGTATGACGAGCTGTTTGACGCGCTGCTCAATCGCATCGAAGAGGATGCAAAGGCATGAGTGAGCACACGCCCTTTCTGACGATCTTTCCCGGCTGTGACGATCTCCGGGACAGCTGCGGCGGCCTGGGGGAGGCCTATGTCACAGACGTGGCGATCGACGAGGAGGAGCGCACGCTGTCGATCGGCGCGCACTTTGCCGTGATGCCCTCCATGGGGGATATCGCGCAGCTCTCCGAGCGGATCCGTCATGACTATATCCTCTCCGGCGTGTCGATCATCCCGGAGTATCCGCGCCCGAAGCTGGCCACCGCCCCGGCGATGGGTACAGCTCCCCGCCCCGGCGAGGCGCCGAAGGGCGACGTGATCTTCGGCAAGGCTATCAAGCAGAAGCCGGTGGAGATGCGCACGCTGAGCATGGACTCCGGCAAGGTCACGGTCGAGGGCGACGTCATCGCCGTCACGAGCCGCACGGTCAAAAACGGCGGCGCGGTGCTGTGCTTTGACATCACCGACCGCACGGGCTCGATCCGCGTCAGCAAGTTCCTCCGCTCGGACGACGACAAGTCTGTCATCGACGCTGTCGAGGTCGGCAAGCACCTGTTCGTCCAGGGCGAGGTCATCTTCAGCAAATACGACGACGATATCGTCATCGACCCGCGCAACATCGTGAAGGGGAAGAAATACATACGCCCCGACGAGGCGGAGGAAAAGCGCGTCGAGCTGCACATGCACACGCGCTTTTCCGCCCT
>CAMHER010000212.1 GCA_946184215.1 uncultured Clostridia bacterium
TATCCCGCTCCCCGATGTCAAGCGAAATCGGGGAGCGGGATATAAAGTTTACACATCGTTCATCATTACGGCCTCTGCAACCCTGATCCCGTCCACGGCGGCAGAGGTGATGCCGCCGGCATAGCCCGCGCCCTCGCCGCAGGGATACAGCCCCGCGACGCCCGGCGAGACAAAGTCCTCGCCGCGCAGGATGCGGACGGGGGAGGACGAGCGGGTCTCCGGCGCGGTCAGCACCGCGTCGGGCTCGTCAAAGCCGCGCAGTTTTCTCCCCAGCTCCGGGATCGCGCGTGCAAGCACGCACGTGATCTTCTCCGGCAGCACCTCGCGCAGCTCGCCCCAGACCACGCCGGGGCGGTAGCTCGGCGCAACGCTGCCGGGGCCGCTGCTCGGCCGCGCCGCCAAAAAGTCGCCGACGAGCTGGGCCGGGGCGCGGTAGTCCCCGCCGCCGTAAGCATAGGCCGCGCGCTCGATCTGCCGCTGCCACGCCACGCCCGCAAGCACATCGTCAGACGGAAAATCCGCCGGGTGCAGCGTGACCAGCAGCGCGGCGTTGGCGTTCTCCCCGTCGCGGCGGGAATAGCTCATGCCGTTCGTGACAACGCCGCCCTCCTCCGAGGCGGCGGCAAACACCTGCCCGCCCGGACACATGCAGAAGGTATAGGCGCTCTCCCCGTCCGGGAGGTGGACGCTGAGCGAATAATCCGCCGGCGGCAGCGCGCCGCGCGCGTGTCCGTACTGGGCGCGGTCTATCGTCTCCTGCCGATGCTCGATGCGCACGCCCATGGAAAAGGGCTTTTGCACCATCGGGATGCCGAGACTGTGCAGCATGATGAAGCTGTCGCGGGCCGAATGGCCGATCGCGAGAATGAGCTGCGAGCAGGGGAGCGCATAGTCCCCCTCGTGGGCATGCACCTTTGCGGCGGCAAGCGCGCCGTTTTCGATCACAAGACCGTCCAGCCGATGGGAAAAGCGGATCTCTCCGCCGCAGGAGAGGATATCCTCGCGGATGGACTTGACTACGCCCGTCAGCACGTCCGTGCCGATGTGGGGCTTGGCGTCATAGAGCACGTTCTCCCTGGCACCGTGCTCATAGAACTGGCGCAGCACAAAGGAGATGCGGCTGTCATGGGTGCCGGTGTTCAGCTTGCCGTCGGAAAAGGTGCCGGCGCCGCCCTCGCCGAACTGGACGTTGTTTTCTCCGTCCAGCGCGCCGCCGGCGCGAAAGCGCTCGACTGCCGCGACGCGGGTGTCCACGTCCCTTCCGCGCTCGAGTACAATGGGTCTTGCTCCCGCGCGGGCAAGCAGCAGCGCGGCAAACATGCCCGCCGGGCCGAAGCCCACGACAACGGGGCGCGTGTCGGGTGCCGCAACGCGGGGGATCACATAGTCTTTTTCAACATAGGCTGAAAGATCGGCGTTTTTGCGGCGTGTCAGCACGCGCGCTTCTTTCTTCTCACCCAGTGAGACGGCCAGCGAGCAGACATAGTGGATGTCGTCTTTCTTCCGCGCGTCGAGGGAACGGCGGACCAGGCGCGTCTGTAAAAGCTCCTCCGCCCCGACGCCCAGCTTTTTTGCCGCGCGCAAAGGGAGAAGGGAGAACTCCTCACCCGGATCAAGGCGCAGATTGCGTACCAGGATCATCTCTCCAGCCTCCCGGCAAGCATGCCGCTGGACCAGGCCCACTGCAGGTTATATCCGCCGCAGTCGCCGTCGATATCCAGCACCTCGCCGCAGGCGTACAGCCCCGGGACAAGGCGGCTTTGCAGGGTGCGGGGATCAAACTGCGCCGTCGAAATGCCGCCCGCCGTGACCTGAGCGCTGTCAAAGCCCGCTGTGCCGCGCACGGGGAGCGTGAAGCCGCGGCAGACCTCCAGCACCGAGGAAAGGCCGTGGTCGCTGAGCGCGTAGAGCGGCACGGAGCCATGGAAGCCCGCGGCCTTGACAAGCATTTTCCCCAGCCGGTTGTGCAGCATGCCGGTCAGAAGATCGCCGATCTCTGCGTTTGGCAGCGCCGCGCGGCGCGCGCGGAGCATGTCCAGCAGCTCTTCGCTGTCGCGCTCTCGGAAAAAGTCAAAGACGATCTCAATGCCCTCACCGCCGCAGGCGGCCGCGCGCGAGATGTCGAACACCGCCGGGCCGGAGACGCCGTTGTCGGTGAACTGCACCTCGCCGGCACTGCGCGCGAGGATCTCACTGCCCCTCCGCAGCGTGACGGCGGCGTCGGCGCGCACACCCTTGAGCGCGCGGGGATATTCCGGCGCGGTCACAAGCTGGACGAGCGAAGGGTAGAGCTTCGTCCGGCTGTGGCCGAGAGAGGCAAGCAGCTCATAACCGTCCTTCACGCCGCCCAGCTTTTCGCCCGCCGCGCCGCCGCAGGCGACGATCAAGGCGTCGCAGAAAAAGCGCGCGCCGTCCTCACCGCTGACGGTGAAATGCCCGCGTCCGTCCGTTTTTACGGCATCCACGCGGCAGGCGGTGTGCACCTCTGTGCCTGCGCGTTCCACGGAAAAGCGCAGCACGTCCAGCACGCTGTTGGCGGAATTGGAAAGCGGATAGACCCGCCCGCCGTATTCCTCCACCGTCAGAAGGCCGAGTTCACGGAAGAAACGAAGCGTGTCGGCAGGGGAGAAGCGCGCGAGCGCTTCTGTGACGAAGGCGGGATCCTTGCCGTGATAGTGCGCCGGCGAGGCTGCGGTATTCGTCAGGTTGCAGCGCCCGTTTCCCGTGGCAAGCAGCTTGCGCCCCAGACGCTGCTGCCGCTCGAGCAGCAGAACGCGGTTTTCCTTATTCTGTGCGGCGCTGACCGCGGCCATCAATCCCGCGGCGCCGCCGCCGATAATCAAAACGGTTTTCATCTCTTATCCTCTGTACAGCATATCGTTGCCTACGGGCGTGTAGAAGCGCCTTTCGACCTCCGCGGGATCCTTCGTCTGCGCAAGGATCCACATGATCTTCGCGAGCGCCGCCTCGCTCGTCATGTCATAGGCCTCCAGCACACCGCGGTTCTCCTTGAGGCGGTGGCCCACGCTGTACACCGACAGATCCGAGCCCTCGTTCTGCACCTGGGTGGTGACAACAATGAACTTGCCCGCGGCGGTGTGGCGGCGGATGACCTCAAAGAGCTTGTCGTCGCTGTAGGAGGGCAGTCCGCCTACGCCGAAGCACTCCATCACCACGGCGTCCTTGCGCGCAAGGAGAAATTCCATCAGCTCAAAATCCGTGCCGGGGATCATCTTGATCAGCCCCACGTTGGCATCCAGCTCATCAGAAAACAGGGGAGAGGGGCGGAAGGCGCTTTCAATAT
>CAMHER010000213.1 GCA_946184215.1 uncultured Clostridia bacterium
ACGCTTTTTAATCGGCAAAAACTAATACCTGACCACGGCTAAAAGGACCATGGGGACGGTTCCTCTGGCCCATGGACCAGAAGAACCGTCCCCATGGCGGATCTAAACTTTTTTATCTGACGCTTTTCTGTCTTCTTTTCCCTCGCGGGATTCCGTTACGGCTCGATAATATTGAAGCCGAAGTCGTAGGAAGTCATGTATTTCACCAGCCGGACGGGGACGGTCGCGTCGCCTTCCACCTTCAGTTTTTCAAAAACCTCCTGGTTGCCCATCATCATGCCCATCAGCTGGATCTTTGCGCATGTCAGCGTGCAATCGGCCGCCGGATCGGTCTTTCCGGGATAAACGAGCAGCACGCCGCTGAGGCGCTTGATAAAGTAGGTGTCGCCCGTGTCGGAGAGGATCAGGTTCAATGTCAGGTCGTCCTCCTGGGCCGCGATCGCGTCGGTGGCGATATCGATGAAATTCAGGATCATGTCCCCCGTCATGGACTGGCGCACGTCCGTTCCGCCGTTGGCCACCTTGCCGCTTTCGGTCTGGTTCCCCGTCCGCAGTTCCAGCGCGCCGGTCAGATACGCGTTGCGCCACGTGCCGCTCTCCGCCTGGTAGCCGAGCTGCTCCAGCGCGTCGGCGCACAGATCGCGGGCCGCCTGATTGGACGGATCCGCAAACACCAGTTCTTTCGTGACCTGCGCCACCCACTGGTATTCGCCCTTTTCATAGTCCGCCCGGGCCATCTCCAGCACCCGGTCCGCGTCTCCCAGATACTCCACCCATTTCTTTGCGGTGTCCTCCGGGGACAGGGGGTTCAGGTTCACGGGGTTCGCGTCGTACCATCCCATGTACCGCTGGTAAACCGCCTTGATATTGTGGGACAGCGTGCCGTAATACTGGCGGGTGTACCAGATCCGGTTCAGTTTCTCCGGCAGCTTCAGCGTGTTGCTGATTTCAGCGCCGGTCATGCCCAGGTTGATGTAATGCAGCGTCTGGTCGTTGATGTATTTGTATACGGCCGCGGTATTCTCCAGGTAGGCCTTGATCTTTTCGGTCTCCCAGTGCGGCCAGTTGTGGCTCTGGAAAACGACGTCCGTCTCGTCCCCGAAGCGCTGCTCCGCCGCCACGATGTATTTGGACCACGCCAGGGCGTCCCGCACCTGCGCGCCGCGCAGGGTGTACAGGTTGTGCATGGTGCCGGTGCAGTTTTCCGCAAGCCACAGGCCGCGGTACCGGGGGAAATACGCGTTCATTTCGGCCGGCGCTTCCGTGCCGGGCGTCAGCTGGAACTGTATCTCGAGGCCGTCGATGGTGACGGTCTCGTCGCTGCAGACTTCATAAGTCGGAGCGACAAGCCCGACGTTGCCTACCGCCTGGCCCAGGCCGATGCCCATCGCCATTTTCCCGGTCACTCCGGGCTGAAGCAGCACGCCGTACTGATACATGGCGCGGCGGCTCATGGCAGCATTGCAGTAGATGTTCTCGGAAACGGCGTGCTCCAGGAAACCTTCCGGCGCCAGGATCACCACTTTGCCGGATTTCAGCTGCTCCTCCAGGGGCAGGCCCGCGTCCGCGGCGTCCTCCCGGTCAATCAGGCCCAGAATGCCGCCGTAATGGTCCACATGGGAATGGCTGTACAGCACCGCCTTGATGTCCAGCTTTCCGAAATGCTTTTCCATCAGCGCCTTTGCCGCCGCCATGTCCTGGGTGCACATCAGCACGTCGAACACAATCCATCCGTTGTCGGTGCGGATGAAGGTGGCGTTCGCCATGTCGTATCCGCGCACCTGGTAGATCCCGTCGCATACTTCAAACAGGCCCGCGTACTGGTTGTACAGCGTGTTGCGCCACAGGCTGGGGTTCACGGTGTCGGGCGCGGTTTCCAGCTCGTTGACAAAGCTGTAATCAGCAACGTTCCAGACCTCGTTCCCCTCGTCGTCGTAGATCACCAGCGCCTCCGGCGCCTCGATCAGCCCGCGCAGGGCGCATTCCTGTTCGGATACGTCGGAGAAATCCAGTTTGTCATACCAGCTTTTGTTCGCCTCCGCGGTGAACTCCGTCGCGGGTTTGTTCTCCGCCATTGCAGTACATATCAAAATCATCAGGAGCGCCAAAGTGAGAGAGATGAACTTTTTCATATGCTTTTTTCCCTCCTCTGTCCGGGTACATCCTCTGTATTTTAATATTCGCCGTGGTCCCCGTTCTTCCTTCATCGCTTCTCTGTCTCTTCGGTTCCTCCCTGATACCCGCGGTATTTCAGAAGGAGCAGATATTCGTCCGTATCCTCTTCCGGCTTCCTTTCCCCGGTGGCGGCAAATCCGTGTCTTGCATAAAAGCGCATAGCCCTTTCGTTCTTCTCCAGTACCCACAGATGATCCGCCTGATGCTCCTTCACCGCGTACTCCAGCAGCTGGCTGCCGATGGAGCCGTTCTGCAGAACAGGTTCCACAAACAGTCTGGCGATATAGGTCCCCTCAATCTTAATGAAACCCTTGACCGTCCCGTCGTCGTATACATACAGGCTGTCCAGCTGGGATTCATACGCCTGCATCAGGGAAGGAACCTGCAGTTCCTCAAAGTAATATTCATCCGACTTGAAAATCGGATAGAAATAAAGCCGGTAGTTAAAAATCTGGATCTCCGCAATGCGCGCCAGATCCTTTTTTTCTGCTTTCCGGATCATCGTGTGTGCACCTCTTTTCTGCGGTAAATGCTTTACCCGTCCATTCTCTCTTCGTCCTCCCGGATCCCCATCTTGACGATCAGATCTCCGAGAGATTTATCATACTGTTCCCGGGAAATTGCGCCATGCTCCAGAAATGTATCCAGCAGCTGTTTCTGCCTCTGGAAAAGTTCCTTTTTCTTCTCGTCCTGATTACTTGTCATTTGATCATGATCACTCCCGGATATTTTCAGAGCCATAGACCGTCCCGCCCGGGTCAGATATACCACGCCGGAATCTGGAACAGATTGTCCCGGAGCATCCCGGGAGCAGGGCAGGTACATATGATGGCTCCGGATCCGCGTTTTTTCTCACTTACTTTGTCAAGAACGGGGAAAGCAGACGCTTCATCAGCGCTGACTTTTGCCGCCTGTTTGATCTCGATCGGATAGAGCACCCCGTTCTCTTCAATAATCAGATCAATTTCGCTTTCAACTTCGACGGTCTCACCATTCTTTTTGACTTTTTTTCTGTCGCGGCCTCTGTAATAGGACACGCAATAACGATAATCAATTCCTCTGTTGGAATAGGACTTTAGAATCTCTGAAATGA
>CAMHER010000214.1 GCA_946184215.1 uncultured Clostridia bacterium
TGGATGCAGATGGAGGAGTCCACATCCCTGGAGGAATATCGAACAACACTGAAAAACCTGCAGATCTTCCGCCCGTGTTTTGAAAGGATTTGGACCGGGCACAGTACCGAGGCGCTGGACGCGGGGCATCTGGATAGAGTAACAAGCTTGCTGGATGCTGTTATCAAAGCTCCGTTCGGTTTCCCGAATCCGCCGGACGAGCCGCCTGGAATCGTTGCGGACGGGGAAGCCTGCAGAATAACCTATCGCTTAGACAATATCAAAACAAACACACTGAAGAAGGAATAATCAAATGAATATCAACACCGAACTGCTCCATGCAAAGCAGCTGCGCGCAAAGCTGACCGGCAGCTATGAGCCGACGGCAATGGCGCATGTCAGTCCCATCTATCAGACCTCAACCTATATACTGGAGGATTTTGATACCGCGGTCTATCTCAACCAGCACGTAGATGAAGGATTTGTCTACACTCGCTTCGGCAGCCCAAATGCAGACGAACTGGAGAAAAAGATAGCTTGTCTCGAACATGCGGAAGCTGCCCTGGCGCTTGCCTCCGGTCTCGGCGCGATCTCAACGGCCGTAATCAGCAGCGTGAAGGCGGGCGATCATGTGATCTTCGGTGACGTGATCTACGGCTGCTCCTATACGCTCTTCGATCAGATCCTCTCGAAATTCGGTGTCAGCTATACACGAGTCGACACGACTAAGCCGGAGAATATCGCCGCGGCAATCCGTCCTGAAACCACGCTGGTCTATGTGGAGACCCCTGCGAATCCGACGCTGAAGATATCCGATATTCGCGCTGTTGCGGAGCTCCTGAAATCACAGGATCATCCGATTACGCTGATCGTTGACTCCACCTTTGCCTCTCCGTATCTTCAGAATGCGCTTGATCTCGGCGCGGATCTTGTCGTACACAGCGCCACAAAATACCTGAGCGGCCACGGCTTTGCCACCGCCGGACTGATTGCGGGCCCGAAGAAGCTCATTGACAGATGCCGCATGCCCTATCTGCAGTGCCTTGGCGCGGTTATCGATCCTTTTGATGCGTGGCTTGTCATGCAGGGCATGAAAACGCTGGGGGTGCGCATGGAACGGCACTGCTCAAACGCAATGGAAGTAGCGCGTTTTCTTGAACAGCATCCGAAGATAGAAAGAGTATATTATCCCGGACTGGAAAGCCATCCTACCCATAAGATCGCCTGCAAACAGATGCACGGAGGCTTTGGGGGAATGATGTCCGCAGATATTCGCGGCGGCATGGACGCTGTGCGCACCGTGATGAACAATGTAAAAGTCTTCAGCCTTGCAACAAGTTTGGGCAACGTCGATTCTCTCATCCAGCACAGTCCTTCCATGTCCCACTTCGATATGAAGCCGGAGGAACGCCGTGCTGCGGAAATCTATGACGGGCAGGTCAGGCTCTCAATCGGCATTGAGGACGTAAAAGACCTGATCGATGACCTTGACCAGGCGCTCGCCCTCATCTGATTCCGCTTTATCAGCCAGCGCTTTGTAAAGGATTGAACAGCGGGAACGAAAACCGGGGACTTCAAGCCCGCCTCACTCATCATCAAAGAAACCTCTTTTGTCTGCCGGGAGAGCTTTGTCAAGAAAAGCTATCCCCTGAGCAAGTTTTGTACACGCTCAGGGGATGATGCGCTTATAGAAGCAATCAACAAGTAAACAGCACTATGCCGGGAGAGTGTCAGCACTTTCCCGGCTTCTTTATTGTACGATCATTGTTTGGCGGAAAGACTATATCTCCTTCAACTAGAACAAGGCCGGGATTTGCCACATGCTCACTCTCAACCATGAGGCGATCAACGCCGATGAGCAGCTGAAAAGAGGGGACTCCGTCTTTGCCTTTACCCGCGAGCTGCTGCGTCTGCGGCGAGAGGATCCCTGCCTGTCGGAGGGGCGTCTGTTTCCATGCGAGGATAAACCGGGTGTGCTGGCCTATGAGCGGCGCTCGGATAACAGAAGCGTCCTTGTCGTCTGCAATCTGACCGCCGAGGATCAGCGCTGTCCCTGCCCGGAGGGCTATGCGGACGGCCGCGTACTGCTTTCCAATTGCCCGGGATCGTGCTATACTGCCGATGGGCGCCTCATGCCCTATGAGTGCGCGATCCTTGAGAAACCATAACAGGAGGACGCCGTGATGACGCTGCCGAAAGCGGTCGTGGAAAACCGACAGGATCAAAAGCGCCGGGAAAAAGAGCGCATGAAAAACGGCCGCAGCGAGCTCTGGCGCGAGGGACTGCGCGAAGTCTATGATATCTTTTACCTGCCGGACGGCAGCCTTCGCCACACCTTGGACCTGATCCGCCCGGAGGGGCAGGAAAAACTGCCCGTCATTATCGAGATCCACGGCGGCGGCTATATCGCCTGCGAGAAGAACATCAACCGTCTGCACGCCCGCGCTTTTGCGCAACAGGGCTTTGCCGTCGTGAACGGGGATTACACCCTGCACCCGGAGGCAGATTTTGTTGCCGAGCTGCGGGAGCTGGCCGCGATCGTCGACTGGGTGGGTGAGAACGCGGAGCGCTATGGTCTGGACGCCGAGCGCGTTTATATGAGCGGCGACTCGGCAGGAGGGCATCTGGTGCTGCTCTACGCCATGCTGCAGGGGAACCGAAGTTTTCAGGAAAAGATCTGCGTCATGCCCGGCCGCTGTGCCATCCGGGCCGCCGCGCCGACCTGCCCGGCTTTTTTCCTCAGCGGCGGAGGTATTTCCGAAGCGGCTCTCGCGATGCTGCTCCCGCTGATGTATCCGGAGGGCGTCGAGCCGGATTATCTGGAGACCTTCGACGTCCTGCGTCTCATCCCAGAGAGCGAGTATCCGCCGCTCATCATCACGACCACGCCTGCGGACGAGCTGCTCTACGAGGAGGATCTTATCCTTGAAAAGGCGCTTGCGGAAAGCGGCAGACCTTACCGCTTCTGCTCCTGGCCGGAAAAGGCCAACAAGCTGGGGCATGTTTTCAACGTGCTGTTTCCGGAACTGGAGGAGAGCAGGGAAGCAAACCGGGCGATCGCGGATTACTTCCGCGCCCAGGGATGAGGGAAAAAAACACAAAAGTGAAAAACCGGGGAGCTTCGATGTTGAGGCAAAGCTCTTCGGTTTCTCTTCTGAAAAGCAGGCAGTTTTTCCTTGTGCTTTTCAGGCGAAACCCGTGCGTTGACTGCCTGAAAACATAGATTTTTCAATGTGCTTGCTCAGATACGTTATTCACCGCCCGACCA
>CAMHER010000215.1 GCA_946184215.1 uncultured Clostridia bacterium
GGATGGTGCGGGCAAATTCAAAGCCGTCCACCCCGGGCATCATGATGTCCG
Organism: uncultured Clostridia bacterium; assembly: GCA_946184215.1. GTDB lineage: Bacteria > Bacillota > Clostridia > Oscillospirales > Oscillospiraceae > Limivicinus. The sequence continues at coordinate 52 of CAMHER010000215.1, forward strand.
AAATGATCAGGTCAAACACGTTCCCGCCATACAAGGCATCGTAGGCCTCATTGGCGCTGAGGCAGCCGGTAGCCTCATAGCCGTTCTGATTCAGAAAGGCGCTGACCGCCCGGTTCAACTCCCGGTCGTCCTCAACGACGATGATTTTAAACATGTGAGATTCCTCCCAATGGAAGTCTAGTGTAAGAATAACGGGAAATGCGACCGAACGCAAGAAAAACTGTGTTCACTGCGTCATGATCCTGACGAAAAAAGCCGAAGGGGACGCAGGTCGTTTCCCTTCGGCTTCACATTACATAAACTCTGCCGATGACTCAGCGGCTGAAATCCCGCCGGATCGCTTCCTTCTGCCGCTCGGTCATGCGCTGAATGAGGTGCGCGGAGAGCACAATAAAGACAAGGCCCGCGGCACACAGGGCGATCCCACGCACCACTTGGCCGCTCCACCACAGGACGCAGGCCACGCCCACCCAGAAAAACAGCGGGCCGAGCACCACTATAAGCAGCATGACGATCACCGAAAGGATGGCCAAAATGATACCGCCCATCTTACCGGTGAACGCACCCTTTACGGTTTTTGTCATCACATAGCCGAAGCTGATGATGACAACCTGGAAGAACGGCAGCATCAGCGAGGAAAAGAGGCCGCTCAACGCCTTGCTTTTTACAGTACTCTGACTCCCGTAGCCGATGCGCACCTCATGCTCCGAGTCGCTGAGCTCACGCATCATGCGGATGTAGTTGGTGATGGCAAGAACCAGCGCATAGGCGGAAAGCGGATACGCAAACGAGGCGATGATCCCGAAGGATTGCTGCGAGAATACGTAGATCAGCAGAGCCGCGCCGGCAATGATGATCAGCAGCGAGGGCAGCAGCGGGAGCGTGAAGATCCGCTTCAGGATCGGGAAGCGATCCATCAGCCGCGCGTAGAGCGTACAGGCCACGATCAGCGCGTAAGTGGCGAACATATAGATCGCGGCGCCCCGCAGATCGAAAAGCCGCCATTGAAAGGCAAGCACCATCAGACCCGCCGCGGCGGCCATTACAAGCAGCGTGGGGAGGAGCGGGAGGACAAAGATCCGGCGCCAGATGTTTTTCTTCATATCCGTGCTCCGACAGCCCTTACTTTTTCAGCTGGAAGAAGTTGACGACGGCGGCAATGCCGTTGATGACTAGGGTGATGCCGGTGAAGATCCCGAAGGACGCGCCCACGAAGCCCGGCTTGAGCAGGAAAACAAAGCCAAGAATCAGGACGATAAGGGCCGGCACGATGCCCAGCCACCAGCTCTTGAGTCCGCCGCTCTTCAGGCTGAAGGAACGCACGATCTCCGCCAGGGAGCTCAGGATCATGAGAAAACCGACGAGCGTGGGGAGATATTTGCCGATCAAGGCGAGATTGGCAAAGACGAGGATCGCCAGAACGATAAGAACGATGCCGAACAGCAGGTCTGTCAGGAACAGCTTTTTATTGTCCCGGTTCATAATCGCCACGACGACGGAGAACAAACCGTATAGGGCGATTGCAATGCCGATGAACAGCGCGATGCTTTCCATCCTCGCCTGCGGCGTGAGAAGAAGCAGGATACCGAAGACGATCGACACAAGCCCGACCACCAGCGGGAACCATCTGGACTTTTTAAAGGATGCGTACAGTATTTTTCATATTGGTCTCCTCTCGTTGTTTTCCGTGAATCACGTTTACACGATGTCTTTTCTGTTCTCGGGGACGTAAAGAAGCTTTGTGATCATTTTGCTCTTGCCCTCATTCTTGCTGGATTCTATTGCTATTCTATTGAACAATCACCGAGCAGTAAATATTCATATTAGTCTCAATGTCCTGATATTTGCTTCGCTATAAAAGACGGCCTTCCCATAGCGGAAAGGCCGATTCTTTACTTGTTCCAGCACTCGACGAGCTTCACGCCGTCTTCCTCTTCCACGAAGCGCATAAACTGCATCATGCTCTTGTCTTCCTTGACGCCGTTTTCCGTGTAGACGATACAGTACTGGATAGCCGCCCAGTTGTCGCGCACAAGAAGGTTATCGAAGTAGAGGCGCTTGCTCTGCTTCTCATCGAACCAGACGCGGGAGGCCTCCAGATACTGCTCGCGGTCTGCGTCGCCGAAGTCGGTATGGCAGACGAAGTCCTCGGACAGGGTGCGTCTGGCCCAGGCTTCCCACTGGTCATAGCCCTTGTTCCAGCAGTCGAAGTCCAGCAGGATCGCCTGACGGATCTCGCGGCCCAGGGCCGTGCGGACGGAGGTGGGGTGCTTGACCGGGTAGCGTACGGCCAGCACGTCGATCTCTGGGATCTCACGGGAGAGGATTTCGGCTCTGGCCTGCTCCTGCGCTTCCCGCTCCTCCGGCGTCAGCAGGCGCAGCAGACCCTCGTAGTCCTTGCCCTTGGTGCCGGCCCAGCCCTCCACCACGCGGGTGTCCAGGCCCTCGCCGTAGTTTTCAAACTGTACAAATTCCATTACGCTGCCGGGCTTTGTCTCGCCGGTCTCCCGGTTGATGGTGGCGATATCGTAGTGGATGGCCACCCAGTCGTCGTTGACGACCATGTTGCGGAATTTGCCCATCTGGATGTCGTTATTGCGCAGGGTCAGCAGCATGGCCTGCTGGTACTCCGGCAGCGTCAGACGCACGCCGTGGACATTGTACATGGACGCGGGCGTGTAGAGGATGTCGCCCCAGGCCTTCCAGGCCTCAAAGCCCCGGTTCCAGTTTTCAAAGCCGTTGAGCAGGCGGTTCCGGATCGCGGTCTCCATGCCGGGCAGGATCGTGGTGGGATGCTCCACCGGGAATTTCTTGCTTAGCGCTTCGGTGTTTTCGTAAGAGTTGACGATGCCGCCCTCGTTTTCGTCAACTGCGGGAGCGGCTTCATAAGCGGCGCCCGCACGCAGCATGGTCATCTCGCGGAAGTTCTCGCCCATGGCGTGAATGCCGTCCTCGATCCCATCCGCCATGGCGACCACGCCGTGCTCCACGGCCTTGCAACCCACCGCGACGCCGTGTCCGGCCGCTTTGACGCCCTGGGCGATACTGTGGCCGATGGCACTGTTGGCCTCGGCGAACTTCTCCTGGAAGCTGCGGGTATCCGGCTCCTTTGGCTCAGGCAGGGTGACGATGCCCTCGCCGATCATCCAGTCGATCTCCTCGGCGATGCTCTGCGCCATGGAGCGGGGGCTGTAG
>CAMHER010000216.1 GCA_946184215.1 uncultured Clostridia bacterium
CAGGTACTTTTCAAGACAGGATTTTCCTGCTTCCCTTCCTGCCGGATCTGTGATAAAATAAATTGTTAATTTCTGTCGGATCAAGGAGAAAAGCTATGAAAAAAAGACTGACCGTCGTCGTGGCACTGACGCTGGCGCTTGTTCTGCTGTGCGGCTGCAGCCTGACGGACAGCGCTCTGGGCAACAGCATTGGCGGAAAGCTGGCGCAGTTTGCCCAGCGCACGTCTGAGCACAATCCCGACGGGCTGAAATTCAGCGACATGCGCTATTACCGCCCCGACACCGAAAAGCTGGCCGCGGACGTGGCCGCGGTGGAGGAAGCGCTGGACAGCGGCGCAAGGCTTAAGGCCGTGGAGGCTCTGCTGGACGTCTGCATGGACGACTATGACGAGTTTGACACGATGTACGCCCTGGCCAACATCTACAACTGCAAGGACCTGCGCGACGAATACTATGCCGGGGAGTACGAGTGGATCAGCACCGAGAGTTCCACCGTTTCGCAGCTCTTCGATGAGATGTATTACGCCTGCGCGGGTTCATCCCTCGGCGCCGATCTGGAGGACGACTATTTCTGGGAGGGCTTCTGCGAGGACTACGCCGATCCGGAAGATTCGTACTATAACGACGCGACCGTCGCCCTGATGCAGCGCGAGAGCGAGCTGATCAGCCGTTACCGCGACCTGGTGGCCGATCCCAGCATCGTCGTCGACGGCGAGGAGGTCAGCTTTTACGATCTGCTGGATGAGCGCTCCGACTACACCGATCTGGAGGGCTATTACGCCTATCTTGACGCCTGGATGACCTATTACGAGACCTATAACGAGCCGATGGCGGAGATCTATATTGATCTGATGCGCGTCCATGCCGACATGGCCGAGGAGATGGGCTTCTCCTCCGCCGAGGAAATGGAATTCGTCTTTGGCTTCGACCGCGACTTCACGCCCGCCGACGCCGCCGTTTTCATCGAGGATATCAAGACCTATCTCGTGCCGCTCTACGTCTGGGCCGACAGGCAGGGCCTGAGCTACGGCATCCGTTATTCCCCGCTCGGCTCCGAGGAGTTGTATGCGGACCTCTCCGGCGTGGCGGACAGTATCGGGCGGGAATGCAGCGAGGCTTTTTCCTTCATGGACCGCTTTGAGCTCTATGACATCGAACCCAGCGCCTACAAGGCTGATACGTCCTTCCAGACCTACCTGAGCCTGTACGACGCGCCCTTCATCTTCCTCAAGCCCGAGGGCACCACGCGGGATCTGATCACCTTCGTGCACGAGTTCGGCCACTACACCGACGCCTACACAAACTTCGACGCGCCGGAGGCCATCGACCTGGCCGAGGTCTATTCCCAGGCGCTGGAGTTCCTTTCGCTGTCCCACATGGACGGCATCCTGCCCCAGCCGCAGATCGACGAGCTGCGCACCGGCCTGGTGCTCGATTCGCTGAACACCTTCATCCAGCAGGCCTCCTTTGCTGATTTTGAGAGCAAGGCCCACGCCCTCGGCCCCGATAACTTAAGCGCCGAGAAGCTCAACGAGCTGGCCCTGCAGGCCACAAAGGACTTCGGCTACTGTCCGGAGGGGCTTGAGGATGTCATGCAGTATTTCTGGATGGACATCACGCACCTGTTCGAGTATCCGTTCTATGTGATCTCCTACCCCGTTTCCCTGGACGTGGCCATGCAGATCTATGAGCTGGAGGTCGGGGAAGAGGGCGCGGGTCTTGAGAAGTATTTTGAGATGCTGCCCCGCGACTATGACAGCTTTATGGAGACCGTGACGGCCGGCGGCCTTGAAAGCCCCTTCGCCGAAGGCGGCCTTGCCTCGATCGCGGCGCTGATCGCCGATACCATCGGCTATGAGGAGCCGCTTGCCCACGCCGCGTGAGCAGTGTTGGGATTTTATATCAGGAATATTAGAAAACGCCCGGTTTTTACCGGGCGTTTGCTTCTTCGATCAGTTCTTTAAACACCGGCAGACTTCGCTGCACGGTTTCGTAGCTCACACAGGTGCCGATACGCAGATAGTCGGGACAGCCGAAGTCTCCGCAGGGCACGATCAGCAGGTTCTTCCGCTTTGCGCGCTCGGAAAACTCACGGGCACTGCCGCGCGGCGAACGGATCAGCAGATAAAAGGCTCCCTGTGGCCGGACGCACTCATAGCCGTATGCCGTCAGCGCGTTATAGAGCGCAAGACGATTGCGGTCATAGGCCTCCACATCCGGACGAAGCGCGGCACAGCGCGCGATCATGTGCTGCATCAGCGACGGGGCGCAGACATGGCCGGAGGCTCGCGCCGCGCCGGCAACGGCGGCGAGAAGCGCCGCGCCGTCCTCCGCCTGCTGCGGGACATAGACATAGCCCAGGCGCTCTCCCGGCAGGGAGAGAGACTTGGAGTAGGAATAGCACACGATGCTGTTGCGATAGAGCAGCGGCAGAAAGCTGACCTCCGCCCCGTCATAGACCAGCTCGCGGTAGGGCTCGTCGGAGATGAGATAGATCGGGTGGCCGAATTCGCGGCTTTTTCCCTCCAGCAGGGCGGCCAGAGCCCGCAGGCTCTCGGCGCTGTACACCACGCCGGAGGGATTGTTCGGAGAGTTGACGATGATGGCCTGGGTGTGCGGCGTGAGATAGGGGGCGACCTCCTCGGCATGGAGCTGGAAGTCGGCCGTGTTGGCCGGCACGATCACGCTCTTCATCCCGGCGCCGGCGGCAAAAACCGTATATTCCGGGAAGAACGGCGCGAGGATCACCGTCTCCGCTCCCTCGACCGAGAGCGCGCCGAGCACTGCGCAAAGCGCCGGGGCGGCACCGCAGGTGAAAAACAGATCCCGGGCGCGGGCGCCGCAGGCAAAGCGTTCGTTGAGGTCTTGCGCCACCGCCTCGCGCGCATCCGGAGCGCCGGAGGCGGGGGTATAGCCGTGCATACGCTGAGCCTCGGCAGAACGGGCAAGCGCGGCGATCGTGTCGTTCACGCCCTGCGGCGAGGGGACGGAGGGATTGCCGATAGAGAAATCGAACACGTTTTCCCGTCCGATCTCGGCGGCCTTTTTCATACCGTATTCAAAGAGCTCTCGGATGCAGGAGCGGTTTGTGCCAAGTCTTTTCTTCTCTTCGTTGATCATGTTCTTCCTCTCCTTTCCATTTCGGCTTGATTATAATGATTATATGATGGCGAAAAGCGAAAAAGCTTTTCGCCGCGCAGC
>CAMHER010000217.1 GCA_946184215.1 uncultured Clostridia bacterium
AGAAGGGCTGCTCCGGCGACTGGGCGATCTGCGAAGGCCCCGCTGCCCACTTCTGGGGCGGCACCTGGCTGCTGGCCGCTTCCGGCTCTGACAACCCGACCATGCTGGCCGATGTCATGAACACCTTCATCAACAATGAGGAAGTCTGCTCCAAGCTCGTCGAGAACGAGGCTCAGTTCTGCAACAACATGGCTGTCAACGCCAAGTACGCCGAGGATCCCAACTTCGGCAGCGAGTTCCTGGGCGGCCAGAACCCCAACGCCGTCTTTGTTGACCTGGCCAAGAACATCAAGTTCGAGAACCAGACGATCTTCGATCAGCACTGCAACGAGAAGCTCCAGGAGAACTGGCGCCAGTTCTGCCAGGGCCAAGTCACCGAGGATGAGGCTCTTGCCAACTTCTACAAGGCCGTCAACGAGCGCTTCCCCGACGTTGTCACCCCGTGATTTGATCCAAACGCTACATACACTGAGGCAAGGCGCAAGCCTTGCCTCAGTCCGATAAAGAAGCCGAACGCTCAAATCGGTTTTCCGCTCCGGACATACCGGCTCCGCAGTATGCCGGGAGGAGAGAACCAACGCGAGAGATGGAGGAAGAAACATGAAAAAGCATCGTGGAATCAGTTATGCGAAATGGGGCTATCTGTTCATCCTGCCCTTTTTTATCGCCTATCTGCTCTTCAGTTTTCTGCCGCAGGCACTGACGATCTACAACAGCTTCTTCGACAACTACCGTCAGGGTCTCACACAGATCGGCCCGACTTTTGTGGGATTGAAGAACTATATCAAGCTCTTCACGCCGGACAAAACGGGAACGATCGACATTCTCAAATACGCCGGCAACACGCTGATCCTGTGGGTCGGCGGTGCGATCCCGCAGATCGTCATCGCACTTCTGCTGGCGATCTTCTTTACGAGTTACCGGCTGAACATCAAGGGCCAGCAGTTTTTCAAGACCGTCATTTACATGCCGAACCTGATCATGGCCTCGGCCTTCTCCATGCTCTTCTTTACGCTCTTTTCCAATGTCGGTCCCGTAAACCAGCTGATCCAGGCCTGGGGCTGGAGTGATATTCCCATTGACTTTTTCGCCAAACGGGTCACGGTGCGCACGCTGATCTGCTCGATGAACTTTCTGATGTGGTTCGGCAACACAACGATCCTGCTGATGGCGGGCATCATGGGCATCGATCAGAATTTGTTTGAAGCGGCGGAGATAGACGGCGCGAACTCCGTGCAGGTGCTCTTCCGCGTGACGCTTCCGCTGCTGACGCCGATCCTGGTCTACACGGTCATCACGGCGATGATCGGCGGACTGCAGATGTTCGACGTGCCGCAGGTCCTGACCAACGGCGCGGGCAATCCCAACCGCACATCCATGACGCTGATCATGTACCTGAACAACTATCTGGGCGGAAGCAAGAACTACGGCATGGCCGGCGCGATCTCGGTGATCATCTTCATCATCACCGGCATCCTCAGCCTGATCGTCTTCCGCACGCTGACCAAGAAAGACTGAGGGGAGGGGGATACCATGACGAACCAAAGATCGGCTGACAGCCGCAGAGCAAAGATACAGCTGACGCTTCTGCGCGGCGTCGTATATTTTATTCTCATCGTCCTTACGATCCTGTGCCTGTTTTCCTTCTACATGCTGATCATCAACGCCACGCGCTCCAACGCGCAGCTGCAGGGCGGTTTTACGGCGCTGCCGCAGGGACACTTCCTTGACAACCTGCGCAACGCCTGGACGGACGCCTCGATCAACATTCCGCGCGGCATGCTCAACAGCTTTTTCGTCGCTGCCTGCACCGCCGTGCTGACCACTTATTTTTCAGCTTTGACGGCCTATGGCATCCACGCTTATGACTTCAAGCTGAAAAGGGCGCTGTTTACCTTTATCATGGCCATCATGGTCATTCCGCCCCAGGTCTCGGCGGCCGGCTTTGTGCAGCTGTGCTACAAGTTCGGCCTGACCAACAAGTTCTGGCCGCTGATCCTGCCCGGCATCGCCGCCCCGGTCGTGTTTTTCTATATGAAGCAGTACATGGAAAGCGTGCTGCCCATGGAGATCGTCGAGGCCGCGCGCATGGACGGCTCGAACGAATTCCGGACCTTCAACACGATCGTCCTGCCGATGCTAAAACCGGCGATCGCCGTTCAGATGATCTTTTCCTTCGTCGCCAGCTGGAACAACTACTTCCTGCCCGCGTTGCTGCTGACGAAGGCCGAGTATAAGACCGTCCCGATCATGATCGCCCAGCTGCGGAGCGCGGACTACTCCAAGTTCGACATGGGCAAGGTGTATATGTTCATCCTGCTGGCAATCCTGCCGGTGCTCATCGTATATATCATCCTCTCCAAGTCCATTATCAAGGGTGTCACCGCCGGCTCGGTCAAGGGCTGATAAAAACAAGCAAAACGGCTCTCCGCACGCGGAGGGCCGTTTTTTAACGAAGGGAGTATTTTTATGCCTGCTTTACTCAAGAAACTCGGATTTTACAGGGGCGTCAATCTCGGCGGCTGGATGAGCCAGTGCGATTACAGCGACGAGCGGCTCAGCGGTTTTATCACCGAAACGGACTTTGCCCGGATCCGCAACTGGGGCTTTGATCATGTGCGCATCCCCATCGACTATAACGTGATCCAATGCGAGGACGGCACGATGAAGCAAGAGGGCCTGGAGCGCATCGACGGCGCGCTGGCGCTCTGCGACAAATACGGCCTGCATGCCGTGCTCGACCTGCACAAGACCCAGGGCTTTTCCTTCGACGCGGGGGAGCATGAGGACGGCTTCTTTGAAAGCGAGGCTTATCAGGAAAAGTTTTATGCCATCTGGGAGTGCTTTGCCGCCCGCTATGGCGCGAGACACGAGTGCGTGATGTTCGAGCTGCTCAACGAGGTGACCGAAAAGGACTATCTCCCGGCGTGGAAGCGCATCTCGCGCGAGGCGGTGCGCCGCATCCGCGCCCTTGCGCCGGAGGTATATGTGCTGCTGGGCAGCTACCGCTGGAACAGCGCGCAGACGCTGCCGGAGCTCGACGCGCCCTATGACGATCATGTGATCTACAACTTCCATTTCTATGAGCCGCACGACTTCACCCATCAGGGCGCCTACTGGGAGGCGCCGTACCGGGATATCAGCGCGCGCTTTTCCTACGCCGAGAGCGGCGC
>CAMHER010000218.1 GCA_946184215.1 uncultured Clostridia bacterium
TCGCCCCGCCGTACTCGATCATGGTGAGCATCATTTCCATGGTCTGCTCATAGGGAGGAGACTCATGGAGAAGGTAAAGCATTAGGGCGGAGTCGAGGGCAATTTCGGATTTCTCCCAAAACGGGTCGTTTTGGCTGGCGTTCTTCGGCGTGGTGTTCTGGATAAAGTTGTTGATCAGCCGGAACACGTCGGAGTCCTTGCGGATATAACGGAAAGGGTTATAGCTGTCGGAATGGCTCGGCTCGATCAAATCGAACACCTTGACGATGTAGCCCTGTTGTAAGAGGAATGGGGCGACGGCTCGAACAAGCTCACCCTTCGGATCGGTGCAGATAAAGCTGGCATTGGCAAGGAGAAGATTCGGTTTCACGACAAAGCGTGTTTTGCCTGCGCCGCTGCCGCCGACCACGATCTGAAGCAGATTCCTCATGTGCTGCCTCCCGTTGAGGCTCATGCACAGGTGTTTGGTGAGGATCACATTTTTGGCCGGGTCTTTGTCGCTGTATTTCTTGTTCAGCTCACGGACGCTGCCCCATCGTGCTGAGCCGTGTTCCTCACCGGGGCGTCTGTTCATACGGGAGGAATAGTAGACGGTGATTGCTCCGGCGTAGATCACAAGAGCGCCCAGCATGAATTTAACGGTGTACGGTGTCCAGCGCAGGGCAAAGAGCTTGTTCATCGCGTCGGGAAAGACGGCCATGAACTGAAAAAGATTCATACCGTCCTCATAGACGCCCGCAGCCAGCACAGCCAGATACAGCACGGCCAGGAAAAACGCCGCCCACATGGGGGCGGCGTCCCGGAAAGACTTTTGGTTTATATAGGCATCCCTCCTGAATTCGTTTCACCGTGAAACGGATTAGCGCACCCGGTCGGTCTGACGGACGGGGTTGCGCTTCTTTTTCTGCTTGGCTACGGCGTCCAACTCGGCCAGCTTTTGCCGGGTGGAGGGCTTTTCATCCCTCTGCGGTTGATTCAAGCCAGTCCCGCGCTCTTCGGAGGATCTCTCTTGTGGAGCGCGGGCTTTCGCTTTTTTTGCGGCCTGTTCCTCCTGCTTCACTTCCGGCAAAGGGTAGCCCATTGCCTCCATAACGGCGTTGAGCTGAGCGCTGTAATTCACGTTGGAAATGATGTGCAGGACGCCGGTTTCCTTGTTCTCGTGCTTGGCGGCTGCGTACAGTACGCCGAACTGCTTGGCAATCTTCTGGAACTTCTCATAGTCCGCGGCCTTGATCGGGATGATAACGGATTCGGCGTTGCTGTCCTTCATCAGTCGTTCAATGCCGACCTTGCCGACCACCTTGTAATTCTGCTTGACCATTGCGGCCAGCAGCGCCGCCACATGGACGAGCCCTTTGGCGGAAAGCTCGGTGGCGATCTTGGCGGCCTCCAGTCCCTCCTTGACCATCAAATCGGCTACTTCGCCGCTTACTTCCATAGGTCGTGCCTCCTTTCTTTGGGTTTTGATTTTTCTCTCTCGGCCTGTACCTCAGCCTGCCGGTCGAGCCGGATATGCTCTTGAAGGTGCGGAATACTCTCCGCTATCTGTTGGCAGCATTTCAGCTCGCGGCGGATCGGGCGCAGGGTAAGGGAGATTTTCTTGATCTCGGCGCTTACGTCCTCACCGCGCCGCTGGCGGCGGTACAGCTCACGCCGGGAAATAACAAGAGAGTCAATATCCGCTTGCAGGGCGTCCGCAAGCATGGATAACTGACTCTCGTTGTTGATACGGTATTTTTGCAGCAACGCAAACTGCCGCTTGTACTGGTCGAGCTTTCTAACCTCGGCCCGTACAGGAAACGGCGGAGGCCGTCGCCGTGGCCGGGGCGGAGAAAGCAGATACAAATAGTGCAGATACAGACGGCGCAGTCCGGACAGCTTTTGCTTTTTCCCATAGGCCGGAGACCTGCGCTTGACTTTATACCGGCCTCTTGGGTTATACAAAGGCGCTGCCGTCATAGGCTCCGGCTTCTCCGGTTCCGTGCGGCTCCTGTTCAGCCGTTCCCGTATATCCGCTTCGGTATAGCCGTTGCCCAAGCTGTCCAGCCGGACAAAGCGATCTGAGCCGGGCGGCTTGACCGCCGTGTGCGTCACGTTGGCCCCGCGCTTGACTGTATAGCCCCGCTTCTGCAAAGCCTCAAAAAAGGATTGCCGGGTGAAAGCGTCGGCAAGCGCAGCGTCAATGTCCTGCCGGATCAGCCCGCGCACGGTGGGCTTGCCGTTCTTCTCAGCGTTCCATTCCGCGTAGTGCTTCGCCTTTCCGTTTGGCTCAATGACAGAAAGATTGTTCTCCCGGCTGAGCTCGTTGGAGAGCCCTCGTATGTCTCCAAAATAGGCTTTGAAATTATCCCGGTACATCTTTCCGTCTACACAGGAAACGGAGTTGAACACGATATGCGCGTGGATATGGCCGTGGTCTATATGGGTAGCGACCACAGCCTCAAAACGGCCTTGCAGCAATCGCTCGGCAAATTCCACACTAAGCCGGTGGGCCTGCTCCGGTGTCACTTCGCCGGGAGAAAAGGAATGGATGATGTGATAGCCCTGAGCTGGTCGGTTTTCCTTATCCCAGCGACGCTTGGTTTCCTGCATGTCTCGAAAGGCGGTATCAAGCTGACAGTTGATCGCGGTCTGAAGAACATGGCCGTTTTCCAGGCGCTGTGTCTTGGCCTCGTTCAGCGCGTATCTGATCCGATTATCCAGGCGGGCGCGAACGACGATGATCTTGTCATAGGCCATTCTTTACAAGCTCCCAGGCACGGCGGGCCAGCACAGCGGCATCCACGATCTCGGCCTCCCGGATGCTCTTTTGAGCGTTAGCCCAATAAGCGATCTGATTGATGTTGTTTCCAATGGCGGAAAGCTCCCGCAGCAGGGCCGAATACTGATCCGGCGGACGCGGACGGAGCTGTGTGCCGTTAATGAGCTTTCGGACAAATGCGCTGATACTCAATCCTGTCACGGAGCATTGTTCATTTAAATGTCCGTACTCTTTCTCATCCAGCCATAGCCCGACAAAATGGTTCCGTTCTCGCATTTCACCTCCGTATAACAAAAAATGTGTCTCAGGGAGAGACACATTTTCGATAGGTTATTGTTCTACGATTGCTTAATCATGGTTCTTTTCAGTTTCTTCTATTGCTGTTCGACTA
>CAMHER010000219.1 GCA_946184215.1 uncultured Clostridia bacterium
GGGATTACGGATTTGCCTGCCTGCGCCGTGCGATCAGCAGGACCGCGAGCGTCAGAGCAAGCAGGACCAGGGTGGTCGTGACCGCGCCCTCGACGCCGAAGGCGGCGCTGTACAGGGCGCTGTCCGTCGAAGCCTCCAGATGCAGGAACGAACCCCGGGAGACGATGCCGGAATTCGGCAGGCCGAAGAAAATGCTCTGAGAGTAGTTCCAGGCCGTGTGGACGGCAATGCAGAACCAGAGACTTTCTGCCTTTGCCATCACGACGCTCAGCGCAAGGCCGAAGAGCACGATGTTCACGATCGAGAGGACGGTGACGCCGTTGTTCATCAGGTGCAGCGCGCCGAAGAAAAGCGCGTTGACCGCCGCGGCGACATAGATGTTATAGCGCTCCTTCACCGCGGCGAACATATAGCCGCGGCAGAGCAGCTCCTCCGCGCCGGACTGGACACAGACACATCCAAGGGCCGCAAGCAGATACAGCGGCCGGAAGACGCCGCGCGAAAAGTCCAGATCGCCGTGGAGCCAGGCCGCGAGGATGCACAGCGCGTTCATGCCGAAGCCCACCAGCAGCCCCAGGCCGAAAAGCTTCCAGGTGTTGCCGCTGCCGCCGTTCGGGCCCACATGACCGAAGGAGCGGAAGATCGGCCGCTCGCACAGCAGCGTATAGAGCAGCACGAGCAGGTCAATGCCGATAAAGGACAGGTACATAAACAAAAACAGCGTAGCGCCGTCGGTAATGTTGAGAGCTCTGGCAAGCACGGCGGTGCCGATTTCGCCCAAAAGCTGGCCGAGCGTCATCAAAGCCAGCGCGATCAGGCAAACGGCCCAGATCATGTGGCGGACTTTTTTGCGGGGCTTTGCCGGGGCGGGCGCGATCCCTTCGAGCGGCTGAGGGGTCTTGTTCTCTTCGTTCATCATAAGCTCCTTGACAGTCAGTTTTTATAGAGAAAACACGCCGCTCCACGGGGAGCGGCGTGCCGAATACAAGGGAAATCAGCGCCCGGCGTAACGCGACCAGAAGCGCAGCTGAGGCTCATAGTCCGCGATCTTCTCAGCGATGAAGTCATTCACGGCGGTATTGGTCAGGGCGTTGCGGGCGATCACGTTGCTGTAAAGCTCGCCCTCGCCGACAAAGTAGATCAGGTGATAGCCGGCATAGCTGCCGCTTTCGCCGTAGACGACGCCGATGTCGCCGCTCTTGTGGCCCTCAAAGCAGAAGGCGTCAAAGTCCGCCACCATCTGGCCCTTGTAGATGTTCTCGTACAGACCGCCGTTCGTGTTGGAGCCGGCGTCCTCGGAATACTGCTCGGCCAGGGCGGCAAAGCGCTCTTCGGTCTTCTCGCCGCTCTCATACTCGGCCTTGATCTCGTTGATGCGCTCCAGCGCGGCCATGCTGGCCTCGGGCGTATAGGTGCCGTCTTCGCTCGCCTCGGCCTTGATCAGGATGTGGCGCACCGAGACGGTGGGATAGTGGTTGTCTTCGCGGGAGAGGAACACGACCACGTAGTAGCCGGAGCCGCTGGCGTCCTCCACCACGGCCGCGTCGCCCGCTTTGCGGGAGGCGTCGCGCAGGAAGTCGGACATGTCGCCCAGGCTGCCGCCGGAAACGGCGCTGCGCACGGTGGCGGAATCGGCGTCAAACTCGGCCTCGACGGCGGCATTCAGCCGCTCGGTGGGATCGGCGATGTCGCCGCCGTCCTGATAAGCGGTCTCAATGGCCTCGGCGGTCATGCGCGCCTCCAGCAGGGTCTCGTCCGTGACGACGTTCTCTGCCTCGCCGCCGTCGGCGGGAGCCTCGCCGGGAACGGTCTCGGCCGCGACGTAGTAGTAGGCATAGTCAAAGAGGTCGCTCGCGCCGTCGAGAGAGGCGTAGTAATCCTCCAGCTCCTGATCGGAGTAGGAGAGGGAATCGGCATAGCTCTGCAGCGCCTTGTTGGCAAGCAGACCGTCCGCCGTGAGACGACGCACGGTGGCGGTGTTCATGCCGGTGCCGAACTGGGCGGAGAAGTAGTTGTTGAGGCTGGAAAAGCCGTTGGACTTGGCACTCTGCTCGGCCAGGGCAAGCTCGTCTTCGATCTCTTTGAGCTCGCTCTCGTCCAGGGTAATGCCGCTGGACTTGGCGTAGTTCTTCATGGCGGTGATCTGCTGCATGGAGCTCAGCGCGCCCTGCAGGAAATAGTCGCGCCAGGTCTGTCCTTCCTCCAGCATCGGGCAGGCCTGCTGGCCCAGAGAGGCGACGCCCTGCGTCGTGTCAAGCCCGAAGAGGCTGGCGTAGGAACCGTAGGTGCTCAGGAAGTTGGAGTACTGGTTGATGTAGTAATAGCTCAGCTCCACGGGGGAGAACTTCTCCTCGCCGACGGTGGCGGCGGTGGTGTGCTTGTAGACAAATCCGGTGTTCAAAAGCAGGATCACGATCAGCAGCACGGCCACGAGGATCGTTCCGATCGTCCAGCGGCGCTTGCTCGTGGCGGCCTTCTTCGCGGCCTCCTGCTGGGCGAGCATTTTTTTATCGGTGCCCGCTTCGCGCGCGGCTGCGCGGTTTTTTCTTTCCGTTGATGCGCTCATTGCATTTCATCCTTTTTTCGTGTGATACTATGATGCTTGTTTTTTACAAACAGGCTGAAATATTATAACGCAAAGAGTTTCCCTCTGCAAGAGAAAAGATACAAAAAGCGGCGGCATATTTCCCCGCGGCGGAGCATAAACTGAAAGCATGCTGATCAAACGGAGGGGCGGAATATGGAAGAGGACGTCGACGATTATATTTTCGGAAACACCGAGACGATTGTCAGCAGCCGCTGAACGGCAGAGGCAGACAGCGCGGCAGCCCTCCCGCCGGGGAGGGCTGCCGCGCTGTTTCTTGCGTTCCTTTGCTTTTTGACAAGGGGCTCAGGTTTCCGCGCGCATAGAGAGAAAGGCGTTGATAAAGCCGTCGAGGTCGCCGTCCATCACGTTCTGGATGTTGCTGTTTTCGTATTCGGTGCGGTGATCCTTGACCAGCTGATAGGGCATGAAAACATAGGAGCGGATCTGGCTGCCCCATTCGATTTTCATCTGTACGCCCTTGATGTCGCTGATCTTCTCCAGGTG
>CAMHER010000220.1 GCA_946184215.1 uncultured Clostridia bacterium
CTGATAGGCCTCGTTTCGCAGGAAGACGACGCCGTTGCCGCTCAGATGCCGTTCCAGGAGCGTTGCGTTATATCCGGTGATCATCACGATCTTCTCCACACCCGCCTGCTGGAAGGTGGCCACCACGCGCTGGGCGATGGAGATCGAGCCGATGTTCAGCATCGGCTTAAAGTCCCCCATCCGGGAGGACATGCCCGCCGCAACGATCAAAGCAGCCGTTGTCATAGAGTGCCTCCTTTTTCGGGGAAGAAGGGGCAGCGCCGCCCGATGCATTCCCGGTTTTCGGACATATAGGTACAGGCAATTTCCCCGAGCGGCATGCTGATGCCGAAGCGCTCCCCGGTAAAGGCCGCGGCCTGCTGAATACAGAGCCGGCTCGTGCGCTTGCAGCAGCGCGGTCCGCCCACTTCCGCCAGCCGTTTGAGGCAGCGGGACGTGAGTTCCATCGGGATCGGCCATGCGTCCCTGTTGACCGGATTCGAGCCGGTCAGCACGCTCATGTAGATCCCGGCGCCCGCCGCCGCGCCGCACACGCCCCAGAAGCCGCAGGCGCCGCCCGGCACCTGTTTGCCGCGGCTCAGCGCGGCCGAGAGCATCTGCTTCAGATCGCCCTCGCCGCCGTTATTGTGCCAGGCGGTCAGCAGCACGCAGGGGACGATGGCGTGGTGCTCCGGCCCGTGCATATGCACCTGGGGCAGCGCCATCACCTGCTCCAGCAGCGCCAGGGGGTCCCGCTCCTCGCTCTGCAGCAGAAAGGGGACAAAAAACTGATCCAGCCCCGCCGCATGGCAGGCGTTGCAGACAAAGTGGCCGTCCTCACAGACGGCGTCCGAGAGCGCCTCCTCTCCGCAGACAGCGCAGCGCCGCGGCACGGCGATCAAGTCGTATTTCAGGGGCTTCCCGCAGAGCATGCAGCCGGAAAAGACGTCGCGCTTTCCCTTGCCGCGTCCGGGGATCTCACAGCATCCCGCCATGCTCATCACCTCTTTGCTCCAGTATAACCGATTGTTTTTCGTTTGTAAATCGCCGCGCCGTTTTTTTCGTGCACTTTCCGAAGTGATATGATACACTGGAACTGAGGTGAAGCACATGGAGATCTATGTTTACGGAACAGGCTGCGGGGCGGGGGAGCTGATCGACACGGCACTGGACGCCCGGCGCGTCACGGCCTTTGTGGATCCTGCCGCGAAGGGCAGCTTTCTCGGGCGGCCGGTCATTGCTCCGCAGGAGCTGGCCGGGCGGCCGCTTGATCTGCTGATCGTGGCCGGCCGGCAGGCGGAGGCGATCGCCCGGGAGCTGGCGGAACTCGGGATCGACGAAAACAGAGTCCTCTATCTGAAAAACCATCTGATCCCGGCCGAACGGAACAGGAACTATGCGCTGGCGGAGCGCGTGCTGGGGAAGGCCTATGTGGAAAGGCTGCGAAACTCCGAGCGCCTGATCCGCGCGCCGCTGTGGACGCAGCAGGAGCGGATCGCCGGGCCGGAGGCGGACAACGACTATGTGCGCCTGAAAACGCTGGAGGTGCTGTGCCTGCGCCTGGACGGCGTACCCGGCGCTGTCGCGGAGCTCGGCGTATACCGGGGCGGCTTCTCCCGCTGGCTGAACCTCCTGCTGCCGGACCGGACGCTGCTTCTCTTCGACACCTTCGAGGGCTTCGATCCGACCGAGGCACAGGGGCAGGGCGACGGCTTTGTGGAGGCCCACCGGAATAGTTCTGTTGAGCGCGTGCTGGCGGCGCTGCCGCATCCCGAAGTCGCCGTCGTCCGGCAGGGCCTGTTCCCGCAGACGGCGCAGGGGCTGGAAAACGAGCGCTTCGCCCTCGTTTCTCTGGACGCGGACCTGGAGGAGAGCACGTATGCCGGGCTGCGCTTCTTCCTGCCGCGCATGAGCGAAGGCGGCTATCTGCTGCTCCACGATTACAATCATCCCCGGCTCCCCGGCGTCAGACGCGCGGTCGAACGCTGGGAGGCCGAACACGGGCGCCTTGCGGCCGTTCCGCTGTGCGATGTGAACGGAACGCTGGTCATTTCTGTCTGATTATCTGAATAATGCCAAGATATACATGCCTGACTTGTATATATTGAATAAATTGCAATTCGCAAGTTCTGCGAATTGCATTTTATTGCAACTTGATTCTTCCGCTTTTTGAAGTGTATCATAGATGTGTAAAAATATATCCGGCAAGGGGGCGATTCCCATGGGCGAGGAGCTGTTCGAGATCGTTGCGCATGAGGTGACGGTCGAGGTCCGCGATGAAAAGACCGGAGAGGTCTTCCGCCGCGAGCTTCCCATCGACTATTTTGAAAACGCCAACTTTCTCCGCCTGAGCGGAGAGAATCTGGACGGGAGCCTGTCCCAGCTCGTGTTCTATACCCCGCGCGGCATCGAGCGCGTCAAGGACATCACCGGCAAGGGCCCCGATCACGACCGCTGCGGCGGCCACAGCCACTGAAGAGAAAACCAAACAGGGTACACATATGCAATAAAAAAGGAGGAAAACACATGATCAGAAAAACGCTTGTCATCAACGGCGTTACCCGGAACCTGGTCCTGGACAAGGACGAGACTCTGGCGACCGTCCTGCGTGAGCACCTGCTGCTGACCGGCTGCAAGATCGGCTGCGGCGAGGGCCACTGCGGCGCCTGCAATGTCATCATGAACGGCAAGGTCACCAAGTCCTGCATCTACAAGATGAGCAAGGTTCCCGACAACGCCGAGATCACCACCATCGAGGGTGTCGGCACGCTGAGCGACATGCACCCGCTGCAGGTGGCCTGGATGGCCCACGGCTGCGCCCAGTGCGGCTTCTGCACGCCCGGCTTCATCATCAGCGCCAAGGTCCTGCTCGAGAACAATCCCAGCCCCACCCGCGAAGAGGTCCGCGACTGGTTCAACAAGCAGCGCAACCTCTGCCGCTGCACCGGCTACAAGCCCCTCATCGACGCCACCATGGCCGCCGCTGCCGTTCTGCGCGGCGAGATGAGCAAGGAAGACCTGATCTTCAAGCCCACCGGCGACTCCATCAAGGGCACCAAGTACATCCGTCCCTCCGCCGCCCAGAAGGTCACCGGCACC
>CAMHER010000221.1 GCA_946184215.1 uncultured Clostridia bacterium
AGGACGGCGTGAAGTACATGGCGATCTATCACCCCTCGGCCCTGCTGCGCGACGTATCCAAGCGCCCGGAGACCTTTGCGGATCTGCGCGAGCTGAGAAGCGTGCTCCGCCGGGAATGCAGCGTATATTCAGAATAAAGGCAAAGGAAACTGTATGATACCCTTCAAAACCGTCACGCTCTGTGACAAGCAATGGATCGACGAGATCGTCATGGCCGAGGGCAGCCGCAGCGCGGACTATAACTTCGGCAACATCTATATCTGGGACAACCGCTATAAGCAGCTTGTGGCCCGCGCGGAGGGGCGCATGCTGACCAAGCTGCGCTATGCCGGCAAGCCGACTTTTGTTTTTCCCATCGGCACGGGGCCGCTGCGCCCCGCCATTGAGGCGCTGCGCGAATACGCACGCGCCCGCGGCTACGAGCCCTTCTGCCTGCGGGGCATCACCGAGGAACACCGTGCCATGCTGGAGGAGGCGTATCCCGGCTGCTTTGCCTTCAGCGAGGATACCGACAACGCCGATTATATCTACGAGGCGGAGAAGCTGGCCACCTACTCCGGCAAGGCGCTGCACGGCAAGAAAAACCACTGCAACCGCTTTGAGGCCGAAAACGACTGGCGCTTTGTGCCGCTGACACGCGAGCTGATTCCGGGCTGCCTGGACATGCTGGACGTCTGGTCGGAGGAGAACGCCGAGCGGCTGGAAAAAAGCATCGTCTATGAGCACACGGCGATCGTACGCGCCTTCGCGGCCTTTGAAAGGCTGGGGCTTGAGGGCGGCGTGCTGTACGCAAACGACAAGATCGTGGGCTTTACGCTGGGCGAGATGGCCTGCGAGGACACCTTTGACGTCCACTTTGAAAAGGCCGAGGGCGATTTGAACGGCGCCTACCCGATGACCTGCCGCGAGCTGACGAGGATGCTGATGGCAAAATACCCCTCTCTGCGCTATATCAACCGCGAGGACGACATGGGCATTGAGGCGCTGCGCCGCTCGAAGGAGTCCTACAAGCCCGCGTACCTGCTGAAAAAATACACGGCGACCTGGAGTGTGATATGACGATCCGCGAATACATACAGGCGGATATCCCCGCCATGCGCGCGCTGTGGCGGCGCGTATTTGACGAGAGCGAGCGCTTTCTGGACGCGTTTTTCCGCCTCCTGCCGGACATCGGCAGCGCCGTTGTCGCGACGGGCGAGGGCCACGAACTGCTTGGCGCGGCCTATGCGCTGACCGGCTTTGAATGGCAGCGGACAGACGGGACGCGCGCCCAGATCGGCTATCTCTACGCTGTTGCCGTGGAAGAAGACGCCCGGGGGCAGGGGATCGGAGCCGCCCTGTCCGGGGCTGCGGCAGAGCTCTGCCGGAAGCGGGAATCGCAGATCGTCGCGACCCTTCCCGCGAACGCTCCGCTCTATGACTGGTATGAAAAAACCGTCGGAACCCGCCATCTGCTCTTCCGGGAGAGGCATGCCGTGCCGGCACGGAAAACGGTTGACATAATGAGATTGACCGCGACGGAATATATGCTCTGGCGGGAAAATCTGCTGCGCGGGAAAAACTTTGTCCGCCCCTCCTACCCGATGCTGGAGACCCAGCGTGCCCTGTGCGAGGCCTATGGCGGCGGCCTGTACGCCACGGAGGACGGTATCCTTGCCGCCTACCGGGACGGCGAGGTGCTGATCGTGCGAGAAATCCTTTGCGCCAGAGGCGATCCGGCCAACAGCACCGCCTCCGCCGCGGCGGCTCTCGGCTGCCGGGAGGCTGTTTACTACAGCCCCTGCGCCGGAGGGGGAGAGCGGTATATCACCGCGGACACGCCGCTTTCACCGGACACGGTCTGGAACCTTACGCTGGACTGAAAAAACCATTTTACATTTTTGAAACAATTTCAATCTTGTTTACGTAACATCTGAGGACTAAGATTAACTCACGCTCAAATGTGACTCATCTTTTTCATTTTGTCCTCATCCATATAGCAAAAGGGAACAGCAAAAGCTGTTCCCTTTTGTTTTGCTATGCTGTTTTCCGGAAAGCAAAAGCACTCCGCTTACAGCGGAGTGCTTTTGCTTTTGTACCTTTACTGCTGGTAATGGTGCGCGTCCTGCAGCACCATCTCCTTGACCTTTAAAAGACGGACCTTCGTGGCGTTCTCGTTCTCCTCCAGCTTCATGGAGATGTACTTGATGTTCCCCTCCAGTTCTGGGATCATAACGTACTCCAGCGCGTTGACGCGGCGGCGGGTCTTTTCGATCTCCTCGGCGAGGAGCTGCATGGTCTTCTCGACCTGGGCCAGCTCCAGCATGTCCTCAAACACGCGCGAGAGCTTGTCCAGCGCGTCGTCCAGCTCGCCCGAGGTCTGGGCGAAGCCGTAGGGATAGATCTCCGTGGGGTCGTTGTTCTTGGTCGTGAAATGGTAAAGCGGCACATTGACACTCATGATGTTCTTGAAATCCATGCCCAGCTCCACGCTCTGGCGCGGATAGAGCAGCGCCTGCTCCAGCATCTCCGGGGACATGATGGAGCTTGCCACCTGCAGCGAGGCAAAGGCCTGGGTCAGCCCCTCCTCCACGCGGATACGCAGCGCCTTGTTCTGCTTCACCACGTCCATGAACTGGCGCATCAGCTCGTCTCGCTTGTCTTTCAAGAGCTTGTGGCCGCGCCGCGCGGTCTTCAACCGGCCCTTGAGCTGATTGAGCACCATACGGGTCGGGGTTATGGTCGTACTAGCCAAAAAACATCACCTCCTGATCGTTTCTCAAAAGCCTGGGATCAGTCCTTCGGCAGATACTTTTCGATCATCTCGGGCTTGATGCGCTTCAGCTCGCGGCGCGGCAGGATCTTCAGCAGCTTCCAGCCCAGATCCAGCGTCTCTTCGATGGAACGGTTGGTGGTGTTCCCCTGGGAGACGTACTGGCGTTCAAACTCGTCGGCGAACTTGGCGAAGAGCTTGTCGTCCTCGCTCAGCGCGGCCTCGCCCAGAATGGTCATCAGCTCCTTGGCGTCCTTGCCGCGGGAATAGGCGGCGAAGAGCTGGTTCATCGTGCCGGCGTGATCCTCGCGGGTCTTGCCGA
>CAMHER010000222.1 GCA_946184215.1 uncultured Clostridia bacterium
TGATGATGAGATAGAACAGCTGCGGCGAGATCATCGGCAGCGTGATGCGCGTGAACACGCGCCACTTGGGTGTGGCGTCCAGGCGCGCGGCGTTATAGAAATCCTGACGGACGCTGGCGAGCGCGCTGGTCAAAATCAGGATCTTGAAGGGCATGACGACCCAGACCGTATAGAAGCACAGCACAAACATCTTGGCCCAGTATGGCCCCTCGATGAAGTCGATGGAGGGAGAGCCGAAGAAGTTGATGACCAGGTTGACCAGTCCGTCGGTATAGGCGGTCTTTTTAAACAGGATCATGAACACGAGACCGACGGCCAGCGTATTCGTGACGTAGGGCAGAAAATAGATCGTCTGGAACAGCTCGCGCAGCTTTTTGATCGAGCCGAGCGCGACCGAGATCAGCAGCGCCAGGCCCGTGGAGAGCGGCACCGTGATGACGACGAGCAGGAAGGTGTTCTTCAGCGCCTGGAGGAAATACTCGTCCCGCAGGACATAGGCGTAGTTGTAAGCGCCGACGCCGAAAAAGCTCTGCGAGGCGGAGTTATAGCCCTCCTCAAAGGAATAGACGAACACGTCGATCAGCGGATAGACCATGAACGCGCCGAGGAACAAAATGGCCGGCAGCAGATAGAGCCAGCCCTTCAGGCCGTATTTTTTCATCTCTTTGCCCTCAAAGCGCTTTCACAGCGGCAGGACGGATACGCTCGCCGGTTTTGAAGTCGAACAGGTGCACCTTCGCTTCCTTCAGGTAGAAGCGCACCGTCTCGCCATGAACGCCCTCGGCGTATTCCGCGCTGATGACCGAACGGATCAACCCGCTCTGGCTCGCCTCATTCGTGGAGATGATCGTCGTATCGCGGCCCATGACCTCAACGCCGACAAGGCCGCAGCAAAGCGGGCCGTCGTCCCGGACGCGGAAAGCCTCCGGCCGGATGCCCACGGTGACGGGGCCGTCGGCGACGCCCTCCGCCTCCATGACGGCGTCGGAGCCGATAAAGAGCTTCCCGCCTCGCAGCTCGCCGTCAAAGACATTGATCGGCGGCGTGCCGAGGAACCTGGCCACGAACAGATTGTCCGGGTCGTTGTAGACCTCCTGGGGCTTGCCCGTCTGCTGCAGCACGCCGTCCTTCATCACGACGATCACGTCGGAGATGCTCATGGCCTCCTCCTGGTCGTGCGTAACGAACACGGTGGTCACGCCGGTCTCGCGCTGGATGCGGCGGATCTCCTCGCGGGTCTGCAGGCGCAGACGCGCGTCAAGGTTCGACAGCGGCTCGTCGAGAAGCAGCACCCGGGGCGTTTTGACCAGGGCGCGGGCGATCGCAACGCGCTGCTGCTGGCCGCCGGACATCTCGCTGGGCTTGCGCTCGAGCAGCTGCTCGATCTGAACAAGCTTCGCCGCGGCAAGCATTTTCTCCTCCATGGCCTCCTTCGTCATCTTCGCCTCGCCGCGCAGATTCTGCAGCGGGAAGAGGATGTTCTGACGGACCGTGAGATGCGGATAGAGGGCGTAATTCTGAAAGACCAGGCCGACGCCGCGCTTTTCGGGCGGCAGGGCGGTCACGTCGTCACCGCCGAAAAAGATCTTGCCCGCGGTCGGCGTTTCAAGCCCGCAGATGAGGTTGAGCACGGTGCTTTTGCCGCAGCCCGAGGGCCCGAGCAGGCCGACGAGCTTCCCGTCCGGGATCTCGAAGGACATGTCGTTGACCGCAACGACCTCGCTTTTGTCTTTCTTGTTGCGGCTGGGAAATTTCTTGGTGAGGTGCTCCAATACGACTTTCATACGGCATACCACCTGTTTTGTAGGATAAAATCAGTTTAATCAAAGCCGCCGGGAATGTCAACGATTCGTAACAGATGAGTAAAAGTTTCACAAAGCCGTCATCAAAAAAATAAAAGCCCGAAGGGAAATCCCTTCGGGCTTTTATTCGTTATCCATGATCTTTTTCGATCAGACCAGCTCGATGACGGCCATCTCGGCTGCATCGCCGCGGCGGGTGCCGATGCGGGTGATGCGGGTGTAGCCGCCGCTGCGCTCGGCATATTTGCCGGAGAGCTCATCCTTGATCTTCTTCGCCACGTCTTCACGGGTGATGAAGGCGATCATCTGACGGTAGGACGCGAGGTCCGCCGCCTTGCCGAGGGTGATCATCTTCTCGGCGAGAGGAGCGATCTCCTTGGCGCGGGTGACGGTGGTCTCCATCCGGCCTTTATCCAGAAAATCGGTGACCTGCTGACGGAGCATCGCCATGCGCTGATCGGTCGGCTTGCCGAGCTTTCTTGTTCCGGGCATAATAGCATTTCCTCCTTCTTACTGGTTGTCCTCGCTTGCCAGCGAAAGACCCATCATGGTGAGCTTGTGCTCGACCTCTTCCAGGGACTTGCGGCCGAGGTTGCGGACCTTGATCATCTCTTCCTGCGTCTTGCTGACCAGGTCCTCGACAGTATTGATGTTTGCGCGCTTGAGGCAGTTGAAGCTTCTCACGGACAGATCCAGCTCTTCGATGGACATCTTGAGCATGGTGTCGGGCTCCTTCTCCACGTGATCAACAACAATGGAGTTCATGCCGGCCGTGTCGGACAGGTCGGTGAAAAGCGTAAAGTGGTCGCAAAGGATCTTCGCGCCGAGGCTGACGGCATCGCGCGCGGTCATCGTCTTGTCCGTCCACACTTCCAGCGTGAGCTTGTCAAAGTCGGTCTGGTTTCCCACACGGGTATTCTCGACCGTGTAGTTGACCTTCAGCACCGGGGTGTAGATGGAATCGACGGGGATCGTGCCGATCGGCATCTGCGGATTCTTGTTCTTGTCGGCGGAGACATAGCCCCGGCCGTGATCAAGGACCAGTTCCATATTCAGAGCGCCGTCCGGGCCCAGGGTGGCAATGGGCTGCTCGGGGTTGAGGATCTCCACCTCAGCGTCCGCCTTGATGTCGCCGGCGGTGACAACGCCCTCGCCGGAGGCTTCGATGTAGACGGTCTTGGGCTCGGTGCTGTGGAGACGGGCGATGATGCTCTTGACGTTCAGAACGATCTCGGTCACGTCTTCCTTCACGC
>CAMHER010000223.1 GCA_946184215.1 uncultured Clostridia bacterium
GAAGAAAGACGAGAAACGCAGATGCAGAAGATGCGAGACGAGACGGCGAAGCGTGCGGCAGATGCGTGAGAGCATAGCTTTTCCTCCTTTCAAAAACCGACGGCGGCGAGATACTGCGCGCAGATCTCGTCGCTTTTCCCGTCTGCGCGCAGCTCCCCGTGATCGAGCCAGAGCGCGCGGGAACAGAGCTTTCGGATCTGCTCGACAGAGTGGGAGACAAAGAGCACCGTGGTGCCGCCGCCGATCAGCGAAAGCATTTTTTCCTCGCTCTTTTGCTGAAAGGCCGCGTCGCCGACCGACAGGATCTCATCTACGATCAGGATCTCCGGCTCGATCTGCGTGGCAATGGAAAAGGCCAGGCGCGCCACCATGCCGGAGGAAAAGTTCTGCACGGGCACGTCAAGAAAATCGCGCAGTTCGGAAAAATCGACGATGGCATCAAAGCGCTCACGCAGAAAGGCACGGGGATATCCCATGATCGCACCGTTGAGATAGATATTTTCGCGGGCAGTGAGCTGCAGATCAAAGCCCGCTCCCAGCTCGATCATCGGGCAGACGCGACCGCCGCAGCGGACCGAGCCGAGACTTGGCTTCATCACGCCCGCGACCAGCTTCAAAAGCGTGGATTTTCCCGCACCGTTGCTGCCGACCAGACCGACGACCTCACCGCGGCGGATGGTAAAGCTGACGTCACGCAGTGCGTAGAAGTCCTGCCGTGCGCGCCCTTCCTTCTTTCCGAGATTGACAAACCACTGTTTGACGGAAAAGCCCTTCTCGATTCCGAGAGAAAAACGCATGGATACGCGCTCGGACGAGACCATGATATCGGAAGTCATCGGATCACCCCAGTTAAAGATAATAGAGAAACTGATCCTGCCGCTTGCGGAACACAAAGGCGCCGACGAGCAGAAACAAGGCGGCGGACAGGAAACAGGCAAGAAACTGACGCGGCTGCGGCGTGGCGTGGTACAAAATGACCGTGCGGGCAAAGGCAATGTACTGGTAGAGCGGGTTGAGCTTCATCAGCGCGATCAGCGTCCGGTTTCCGATCGCCGACAGATCGTACATGATCGGGGTCAGATAGGTCCAGATCGTCAGCACAATGCTGTAAATATAGAACAAATCACGCAGGAAAACGGCTGCGGCCGAGAGCAGCAGGCCCATCCCCAGCGTAAAGGAGAGCAGACACAGCCAGTCGAAGGGCAGAAGCAGATGCTGCCAGCAGAGCCCCGTGCCCGTCAGCAGAATGACGGCGTAGAGGGGAAGCAGCGTCAGGAGAAAGTTGATGCCGACGAACAGACACTTCGAAAGCGGAAAAATGTATTTCGGCATGTAGACCTTGCGGATCAGGGCACTGTTTGCCACCACGCTGCTCATGGCGAGATTGGACGCCTCAGAGAAATAGTTGAAGAGCGTCAGACCCGTCATGAGATAGCTGAGATAGCTCACACCCGCAGTCGTGAAACGAAAGACGTTTTGAAAGACCAGTGCCATCACAGCCATCATCATCACGGGATACAGCAGGCTCCACAGCATCCCGAGCGCAGAACGCTTGTACTTGACCTTGAAATCGCGCTCTATCAGTTCCCGCAGCAGAAAAGTATATTTCTGCGCGGCGGAGGAAAGAGCACGGATCATCCTGCCTGCTCCCCGAGAGTAAACTGCGCGGTGAGAATATCCGCTATTTTTTCGCTGGCATGCCCGTCTCCGTAGGGCGAAACGGCGTGCGCCATGGCAAGGCGCTCCTGCTCATCCGAAAGGAGACGCGAGGCGGCGTAAAAGATCCCCTCTGCCGTCGTCCCGGCCAGACGCACGCAGCCCGCTTCCACAGCCTCCGGCCGCTCGGTCTCGCCCCGCAGCACCAGGACCGGCACGCCGAGAGCCGGCGCCTCCTCCTGCAGACCGCCCGAGTCGGTCAGCACCAGCGTGCAGCGGGAGAGCAGATTGTGCATGTCGAGGGTGCCCAGCGGCTCGGTGAGAATGACATGTGGCGTCCCTGCGAGCATGGGCAGCACGATCTCCCTGACGGCGGGATTGGGGTGCACCGGCCAGACGACGCGCAAATCGTCGAAGGAGGCCGCAAGCCGCTTGACAGCGCGGCAGATCGCGGCCAGCCCCTGCGGGATGTTCTCGCGTCGATGAGCCGTCAGCAGAACAAGGCGGCCGGAGGAGAGCGCTTCGCTGCGCAGGGCGGGATTGCGGAAAACATAGCCGGGACGAACGGTGGTGCGCAGCGCGTCGAGACCGGTGTTGCCGGTAATAAAAACGTGCTCCGTAATGCCTTCGGCACGCAGATTTTCCGCATTTCGCGCCGTGGGCGCAAAGTGGATCGAGGCCAGATCCGCCGTGAGGCGGCGGTTCATCTCCTCGGGGAAGGGGGCGTAACGGCAATAGGTGCGCAGTCCGGCCTCAACATGGCCCACGGGGATCTTTGCATAAAATGCGGCCAGAGCCGCGGCACAGGAGGTGGAGGTGTCGCCGTGCACCAGAACAACGTCCGGAGATGATCGGGAGAGAACGTCCTCCATGCCGCGCAGTACGCCGCAGAAAATATCATGCAGACTCTGGCGGCTCTGCATCAGCGAAAGATCATAGTCTGCCCGCACACCGAAGAGCGTCGTAACACTCTCCAACAGTTCGCGGTGCTGGGAGGTGAGACACACCCTGCTTTCGATTCCGCCGCGGCGGGAGAGCTCACACACAAGCGGACACATTTTCACGGCCTCCGGCCGCGTTCCGAATACACTTAAAACCTTCATGGCAAAACTTCCCATACAAAAAGATACGGGAAGATTCTTCCCGTATCTTTTAAAAAGTATTCGCCTCATACTCGATCACCCTTGCCAGAGCTTCGACAGGCAAGGGGAGATTGTGAAGAGGGGATTCATTCAGTTAAGGATACAATTAACCAAAACTCACGCTTACGATACTTCCATATATGATTTTGGAAGTATAACCCATGAAAACGCAGAAATCCTTTTTTGAGCAGAACAGTGGCACTTATACGCAGGTTGGCGATGTGCTCCTTCCGAACCTTACCATTGGAGA
>CAMHER010000224.1 GCA_946184215.1 uncultured Clostridia bacterium
GCCAGATACACCGAGTCGATGCCGCCCAGAGCCGTGGCGCAGATGGCGTTGATCAGGATGTACAGGACAGCGATCCAGACATACTGAACGGCCTGGCTTGCGTGCTGCGGGGTGTTGAAGAGCAGGATCGTAAAGACCCACTCAATAATAATGAAAACCTCATAGGGACGCGCTTTGCCCCAACGGGTGTGGGTCTTGTCCAGGATGTAGCCGAAGCCCAAATCCGTGACAGCGTCAATAATTCGAGACGCCAGCAGGATACCGCCGATGATGGCGGGATTCAGGCCAAGCAGATCGGTGCTGTAAAAGGTGACATAGACGACCAGCACGAAGTTAATCGCCTGCGCGACGCCGCGGGTGGACCAGAGGCCGCCGTACCAGATGGGCATCCGCTGTCTCGCGCCAAACGGAACGCCTTTTTCATTGAGCCGTTCTTTTTTTGCCATAGTGTTCTTCCTCCCTGTTTCAATCTTTCTTAAACCGTTTTTTTGTTTTGCTGATTTTACTATAGCAAAAAGGCGGAAAATGCGTTATAATTTATCTGCCTATTTTATCGGTTATATGCCAAAAAGGATTATTTCGCTGTAGTACACAAAAAGGGGACGTGAATATTATGAATCTTCACCAAAAGCTTGCGTTCTTCTATGAACTGATCGGCTGCGGTCACGCATTCTACTACACGGTTTTGGATCCGTCCTTACAGCTTATCGAAACAAACTGTCCTTTTTCACAGCAGCTCCCGGGGCTGCTTGAACTGGACAGTGACGCTTCGGGTTATTTTTCCTCTCTGGCGGACGAGCATGCCCCGGTGGTGATCACCGGCTGCTCCGACCTTCTCTGGATCATGGATTTTGAGCGGGATGACAAGGCGCTTCACGCGGTGCATCTGATCGGTCCGGTGTTTATCGAGGATATCTCCATGAATCGGCTGGAAGCCTCGGTTTCTGAGCTTGGGATCTCCGGCGGCGAAAAGCGGGAGCTTTGCGAGCAGCTCTCTGTGCTGCCCATGTTCCCTGTCAATCATTTCATGGACTACGGGCTGATGCTGCATTTTTGCCTCTGCGGCGAACAGCTGGATTCAGGAAGCTTCCACTTTATCGACCGAAAAGCCCCGGATTCCGCCGAAAAGAAAGAACAGACGCAGCGCTCCTCCCATGGCACCTGGGCCATGGAGCAGGAGCTGCTGCGCCTGATCGAAGAGGGGAACCTGGATTACCGAAAACGCGCAGCCAGGCTCGTCGGCCGCGGGAAAATGATGCCGCTCGGCAACGGAGACAGTCTGCGTCATGTTAAGAACGCCATCATCATTTTCACCTCTCTCTGTGCCCGGGCGGCGATCCGCGGGGGCCTCTCGCCGGAAGTCTCCTATACCCTCGCAGACCGGTACATCAACAACGTGGAGAGCGCGAGAAGCTTTGAGGAAGTGGCAAGCATCAACAGCAGGATGCAGGATGACTTTGTGCAGCGGGTCCATGATTGCCGCTATGCAGGGATCTCGCCCCTGTTTCAAAAGCTGTTCCAATATTTGGACACGCACCTGGAGAATACGCCGAGCATGCCGGACATTGCGGAAGAAATGGGTTACTCGGTTTCCTATTTGGCCAGAGAGTTCAAAAAGAAGACCGGACAGACGATGCAGCAGTATCTGCGCTCGCGCCGGATTGAGCTTGCCAAGCTCGCTCTTCTCAGCAGCAACGACTCGATCCAGAATATCTGTCACCGCCTCGGCTTCGGCTCGCAGAGTTATTTTACGGAGCAGTTTCGAATGGCAGTCGGCATGACGCCGACCGAGTATCGGCAGAGAAACGGGATCCGCTAGTTATACCGGCTCTGCGCTGCGGCTGTCCGTTCCGACATAAACCGAATAAGCCTCATCCAGCACCCAGCCGTCGGGCGTCCAGAATTTCAGTTCCTCCTTGGGGATCGTGATGCTCACGGTCTTTTCCTCGCCGGCCTTCAACTCCACACGCTTAAAGCCCTTCAGGAGCTTCACCGGGCGGTCGTCCCCGTTGGCCGCGCCCTTGGAGCCGACGTAAACCTGCACGATCTCGGCGCCGTCAAAGTCGCCGGTGTTCTTCACCTTGGCAGAGACAGTCAGCGCGTCTTCGCCCCAATCGGTGGTCTTGTCGGAGACTTCAAAGCTCGTATAGCTCAGGCCGTAGCCGAAGGGATAGGCGGGGGTGATGTCCTCCTTGTCCATCTTGGTGTAGCCGTGGTAGTAGCCGTAGGTGATCTCGTAGGGCTTCTGGCCGATGCTGAGGAAGGCGGGATAGTCCTTTTCATCTTTTGCGACGGTGAAGGGCAGCTTGCCCGAGAAATTCTTCTCGCCGCAGAGGAGGTTTGCCAGCGCCGTGCCGCCTTCGCAGCCGGAGTAGTAGTTCATGAGGATCGCGTCGGCATACTGCTTCCACTCCTCCACGATGATCGCGCAGCCGGAGTAGAGCACTGCCACGACCTTTTTGCCCTGGGCTTTGAGAGAGCGGATCAGCTCGACCTCCCCGGCCTCCAGACGCAGGCTGTCCCGGTCGCCGCCGCAGTCCCTGGGCTTTTTCTTCATCTTCTCGCTGGCGCTGGCGAAGAACTCGCCCTCCTTCTTGCGGTTGGAGCCCACGCAGACCACCGCCACGTCGCCGTCGGTGAGGGAGGCGTTTTTGAACACGCGGGAGATGCCGGCAAAGGGCGTCACGATGTTCTTGTCCCAGACCCGGCTGGAGCCCTGGTCGCCCACGTTGGCCTCGTCGGCATAGGGGCCGGTGACCAACACGCGCGCATCCTTGGAAAGCGGCAGCACGCCGTTGTTTTCCAGCAGAACCATGCCTTTTTCCGCGATTTCCCGTGCCAGCAGCCGGTGCTCCACGGAACCGACTTCGCTCCTGCTGCGGGGCCTGATCTGCGGCGTCTGCCGGATCAGCACGCGCAGGATGTTGCGCACGGCGCGGTCGATATGCTCCTGCTGCAGCTTGCCTTTCTTCAGCAGCTTCTTGATGGCAAAGCCGTTGTAGTGCATGGTGAACATCATTTCCACGTCGAGACCGGCCTT
>CAMHER010000225.1 GCA_946184215.1 uncultured Clostridia bacterium
TGCCGGAAAGTGCTTATTTCATGCCACTTCCCGGCATCTGCTGTCATGCTCTGAATGTGACCGAGCTGCCGCTTGTACCAATCTTGATTTGATCTTCTGTATGTCAGCAAAGGGATTTCGTGCTCCGCGGAGCACGACCGGGGATTTCCGATCAGTTGAAAACGGTGGAACCGTCATGCAAAGGCACGCGATTCCACCGCTTTTTATGCGTTCAGGATGCTCATGAACTCCTCGCCGGTAATCGTTTCCTTTTCCAGCAGGTATTTGGCCAGCTCATGCAGCTTGGCCTCGTTTTCCCTCAGGATCTTGTCCGCCCTGGCCCGCGCCTCCCTGACCAGATCCACCACCTGATCGTCGATCTTTTCGGCATAGGCCGCGCTGCAGGCCAGACTGGCATCCCCGCCCAGATACTGATTGGTGACCGCTTCCAATGCCACCATGCCGAAGCTCTCGCTCATGCCGTAACGGGTGATCATGGCCCGGGCCAGCTTGGTCGCCTTTTCGATGTCGTTGGACGCGCCGGTGGTGATGGAGCCGAAGATCAGCTGTTCCGCCGCCTGCCCGCCGGTGAGGGTGGTCAGCTTGGCAAGCAGCTCTTCCCGGCTCATCAGGTTGTGGTCTTCTTCGTCGATTTGCATCGTGTATCCCAGCGCGCCGCTGGTTCTGGGTACGATCGTAATCTTCGCAACGGGTGCGGAGTGAGACTGTGCGGCGGCCACGAGCGCATGGCCGATCTCATGGTAGGACACAATGCTGCGCTCGCGCTCCGAGAGCACGGCATTCTTGCGCTGATAGCCCGCAATGACTGTCTCCACGCTCTCCATCAGGTCTTCCTGGGTCACAACGTCACGGCCCTCGCGTACGGCCCGCAGCGCCGCCTCATTGACGATGTTGGCCAGCTCTGCGCCGCTGGCGCCGCTGGTCGCTCTGCCGATCTCGTTCATGTCGATATCCTGGGCCGTTTTGATGCCCTTGGCGTGAACCTTCAGGATGGCGACTCTCCCCTGGAGATCCGGCAGTTCAACCGGAATGCGCCGGTCAAAGCGTCCCGGGCGAAGCAGCGCGGGATCGAGAGATTCGGGACGGTTGGTCGCCGCCAGAATGACGACGCCCTTTCTGCCGTCGAAACCGTCCATTTCGGTGAGCAGCTGGTTCAATGTCTGCTCACGTTCGTCGTTGCCGCCGATGCCGGAGCCGTTGTCACGCTTTTTGCCGATGGTATCAATCTCGTCGATGAATACAATGCAGGGGGCTTTTTCATTGGCCTGCTGAAACAGGTCGCGCACCTTGGCCGCACCCATGCCCACAAACATTTCCACAAATTCCGATCCGGAAATGGAAAAGAAGGGTACTTTGGCTTCGCCTGCCACAGCCCTCGCCAGCAGGGTCTTGCCTGTGCCGGGAGGGCCCACCAGCAGAGCGCCTTTGGGAAGCCTGGCGCCGATGGACGCATACTTGTCAGGATGCTCCAGGAAGTCCACGATTTCCTTCAGAGCATCCTTGGCTTCCTCCTCGCCGGCTACATCCTGGAAGGTGACGCCGGTCTCCTGCTGGGCAACGATTTTCGCATTGGATTTACCAAAGCTCATGGCGTTGATGCCGCCGCCCATATGTTTGGACATTTGGCTCATCAGCACCTTCCCCAGCAGAGAGAACAGCGCGACAGGGAGAATCCAGCTGATGATGAAACTGAGAAGGGTGCTGTTCTGCGTGGGGATCTGCGCGCTGAAAGAGACGCCTGCGGCTTCCAGCCTTTCACGCAGGCTGCTGTCAGGGAAGAGCGCTGTTTTATAGATGCCTTCGATTCCGCCGCCGTCCCTGGCCAGAAAGATCAACTGACGGTCGTTCTCATCGAGCTGAACTTCCGTGACCTGACCTGCGTCCACCATTCTCAGAAAGTCGCTGTAGCCTACAGGCTGAACCTGCCGCTGAAGAAGGGCGGGAAAGACGAACGCGTTCAGCAGCATGATGATTGCGCCGGCGATGAGAACATAGTAGATGAGCGGCTTACGGCTTCGCTTGTTATTGTCAAGCATGGAAATGCTCCTTTCCGGTTCGGGGCAAAGCATCATCCGGGTGAACACAACAGCCGGATACGCTGCCGTCAACGCGGTGCGCACCATGCGCGCGTGATCCGCTTCCGCGCCGCCACGGTCGGTTCGTGGCATTCTGGTATTGTACCATTTCCGACTTTGTGATACAATTGTCTTGTATTTTTGCGAAACAGGAGAGCGCAAATATGTATCACATTGTTCAGGACAAGCGGGCAATTCGTTCAGCCGAGAAGGTGATACAAAGCCTGGAGGAGACCCTCATCAATACGTCCATCAGCGACATAAGCGTCTCGCGTTTATGCACACAGTGCAGGATCAGCCGGGCGACCTTCTATCGGCTTTTTGACAATCTGACAGACGTGCTGGCCTATCGCTGTGACCGAATTCTGGACATGGTTTCTGACAAACTGCGTCAGAGGCCCGACATGTCGCCGCGGGAGATCAGCGTTTTTGTCCTGGAGAGCTGGATGAAGCATGCGGTGCTGATGAAAGCCCTTGTGGAGGGTCACTATATGCAGATCCTTTATCGCTCTCATATCAATCATCTGGATATATTCCGAAGTTTGTTCCGGCAAGCGGAAGACATGGATGAGAAAACCCTGGATTTTCAGATCCAGTTCCTGTCTCTCCTTCTTCCGGGATGCCTGATCATCTGGCAGAGAAACGGGAAAAAGGAGACAGCGGAGGAAATCCAGGAGCAGATCACAAAAAGCTGCTGCATGCTCTCGAGAATTCTGTGATTCGTGCTGCGGGATTCCTGTCCGGCGCGCCTCGCAATTGCCCGGTGTTTTCGTTCCGTTCCCTTCGAGAGCACTGTCATGAAGGCGGAAGAAGACCGGTTTTTTTCATGCGATCAGGATCCTTATGATTCCTTATGATTTTTTTATTTTTCTCGTGCCATCCCGTTCGGGGTGTGCGTAGCGAACCGCAAGCTGCTGTCAGCAATGGCAGGAGGGGA
>CAMHER010000226.1 GCA_946184215.1 uncultured Clostridia bacterium
TTCGCCGGGCTCCGATTTGGGGATGGAATCTTTATGTAAGAATCAGACAATCCGCGGCGAAAACCGCGCAAAACAAGCCGTAGACGTACAGTTTACGGCTTGTTTCTATAAAGCGTATAAAGCTATATCAGGAGTGCACAGCACATGGAAAAGAAGCTCACCGACCCCGTTCCCCAAAAGATCCAGATCCGGGGAGCAAGGGTTCACAACCTAAAGAACATCGACGTCGACGTCCCGCTGAACCGGATCGTGGGGATCGCGGGCGTGTCCGGCTCCGGGAAATCCTCTCTGGCGCTGGGCGTGCTGTACGCGGAGGGCTCGCGCCGCTATCTCGAATCCCTCTCCACCTATACGCGCAGGCGCATGACCCAGGCCGCGCGGGCCGACGTGGACGACGTGCTGTACGTGCCCGCGGCCCTGGCCCTGCACCAGCGGCCCGGCGTGCCCGGCATCCGCTCCACCTTCGGCACCGGGACGGAGCTGCTCAACAGCCTGCGCCTGATGTTCTCGCGCCTCGCTTCCCATCGCTGCCCCAACGGACACACCTGCCCGCCGTCCATGAGCGTGGCGGCGGAAAAGGAGATCGTCTGCCCCGTCTGCGGCGTCTCCTTTTACGGCCCCGGCGCGGAGGAGCTGGCCTTCAACAGCCAGGGCGCCTGCAAATGCTGCGGCGGCACGGGGACGGTCCGTACCGTGGACGAGAGCACGCTGATCCCGGATGAGACGCTCAGCATCGACGAGGGCGCCGTCGCCCCCTGGAACAGCCTCATGTGGTCGCTGATGACCGACGTGTGCCGCGCCATGGGCGTCCGGACGGACATACCCTACCGGGAGCTGACAGGCGAGGAAAAAGAGATCGTCCTCCACGGCCCCATGGTCAAGAAGCATATCTTTTACCGCCCCAAAAAGGCGGACACGGCCACGGCCGGTGAAATGGATTTCACCTATTACAGCGCCACCGCCACCGTGCTCAACGCCCTGAACAAGGTCACGGACGAGAAGGGCATGAAGCGTGTGGAAAAGTTCCTGAAGGAAGAGGTCTGCCCGGACTGCGGCGGGACGCGGCTTTCCGACGCGGCCAGAGCGCCGAAGATACGCGGCTTGAGTCTGGATCAGGTCTGCCGGATGCCGCTCAATGAACTCTGTGACTGGGTGCGCGGTGTGCCGGGCTCCCTGCCGGAGGAGATGCGCCCCATGGCGGAGAGCATCTGCGCCTCCTTCCATCTGGTGGCCAAGCGGCTGATGGATCTGGGCCTTAGTTATCTCTCCCTTGACCGGGCGGCGTCTACGCTCTCCACGGGCGAGCGGCAGCGGATGCAGCTGGCCCGCGCGGTGCGCAACCGGACCACGGGCGTGCTGTATGTGCTGGACGAGCCCTCCATCGGTCTGCATCCGTCCAACATCGTGGGGCTAACCGGCGTGATGCACGATCTGGTGGCGGACGGGAACTCCGTGCTGCTGGTGGATCACGACACGCAGATCCTCAAGGAAGCCGACTGGATCATTGAGATGGGGCCGGAGGCCGGAGCGGCGGGCGGCCGCGTCATCGCCGAGGGAACGATCCCCCAGATCACGGGGAACGAGGCGTCCCGCATCGGGCCCTTCCTCGCCGGGGAGGCCAAAATCCTCCGTCCGCAGACGCCGGGGGACGAGCTGTTCGCCCTGGGAGGGCTCCACCTGTCCACCGACGCCCTGCACACGGTGAAGCCCCTGGAGGTCGACATCCCCAAGGGCCGGCTTACGGTCGTGACCGGCGTGTCCGGCTCGGGCAAGACGACGCTGATCCTCGAGAGCCTGGTCCCGGCGCTCGCTGCGCTCACCACGGGAAAAAAGCTCCCCGAGCATGTCAAGGCGGTGTCGGCGGAGGGGATCGCGCATGTGAAGCTCATCGACGCCACACCCATCGGCATCAACATCCGCTCCACGGTGGCCACCTACGCCAACGTCCACGACGAGCTGCGCAAGATCTACGCCCGGACGCAGGACGCCAGGGATCGGGGGCGGAAGGCCTCGGCTTTCTCCTACAACACCGGCGAGCTGCGCTGCCCGGTCTGCGACGGCACGGGCTCGGTGAACCTGGACGTGCAGTTTCTGCCGGACGTGGATATCCCCTGCCCGGAGTGCCGGGGCTCCCGCTACGCCAAGGAGGCCTGGCAGATCCGCCATGTGAACAGGGGCGGCGAGGCGCTGTCCCTGCCGGAGCTCATGGCGCTGGACGTGAACACGGCGCTGGACTTCTGCAAGGACATGAAGCTCGTGCACAGCAGGCTGGAGGTGCTGCAAAGCCTCGGTCTCGGGTATCTGACGCTGGGCGAGGAGACGCCCAGCCTCTCCGGCGGCGAGGCCCAGCGCCTGAAGCTGGCCAGCGAGATGGGACGGCTGCAGACGGATTCCGTGTTCGTGTTTGACGAGCCCACCATCGGCCTGCACCCGCTGGATGTGCAGACGCTGCTCCAAGTCTTTCAGACGCTGATCGCGAGCGGCGCCACCGTCATCGTGATCGAGCATGATCTGGACGTGATCCGCAACGCAGACTATGTGATCGACATGGGGCCGGGCGGCGGCGAGCAGGGCGGCCGGGTAGTCGCCTGCGGAACGCCCGGGGAAATCCGGAACAGTACAAGCAGCGTCACAGGACAGTTTCTGTAATGCTGTTCTTCCCAAAAGCGCGATGCTTCATGGAAGAACGGCATAAGAGCATCGGGCCGCAGCCGCCCGCATATCCTGCACGGACAGACGCTGCAAAGCCGGGGCTTTTCGCAAAGAAGAGGCCCCGGCTTTCTTAATTTCCATTAAGTCGCTTGAACTTCGCCCGTGCGAAGGCTATAATCTCCCACACATTAAACAGTTGGAGAAAAACATGAAAAAGACACTTTTTGCATTTCTTCTTTCCCTGGCGCTTGTGCTTTCGCTGAGCGCCTGCGGGAGCGCGCGTCCGGCACAAACCGAAACACCCGCCGCCGAGCCGCAGGCCACAGCGGGCGCCGAGACCCCCGCGGAGG
>CAMHER010000227.1 GCA_946184215.1 uncultured Clostridia bacterium
CGGTAATCAGCTGATCTTCGATGGCTTGCATCATCGCAGTTGACAGCGTGTAGGGCAACTTATCTGGCTCGGTAAAGCCTAGGGAGATAGACAACGAGCCCTGCGGATCGGAATCAATCAGCAGGACTCGTTTTCCCTCTTGGGCAAGACCTACGCCGAGATTAGCGCAAGTAGTCGTCTTTCCCACGCCGCCCTTCTGGTTGGCAATGGCGATGATCTTACATTTTTCGCTTATATGGGCATGCGTATGGCGCACGCAGGGATTTCTGTTTGCGGGAGCCCTGGGCACAGCGGGTTCCTCCGCAGCGGGGAGAACATGCCGGCATTTCACGCAACATCCTGACACTGGCCTTATCCCACCCGCGCTTGTCGCGCAGCGCTGTTCATGTTACAATAAGAAAAAAACAAAAGGAGCATCGCGCATGGTAGAGATGAATTTCGCGCCCACGGAAACGCTGGAGGCACATCTGGCGTCGACGGCGCTGCCGCTGGAGCTGAACAATGCCCGCGAGCTTGGCGGCATTGTCCTGAAGGATGGAAGAAAGGTCAGGCGCGGCGTGCTGCTGCGCACATCCCGCCTCTTTGACGCAAGCGAGAGAGATCTGGAGAAGCTGCGGAAGGATTACCATCTGGCTCTTGTGCTGGACATGCGCGACGAGACGGAGATCCGTCCGGCGCCGGATCCGGTGATCGAAGGAGCAAAGTGGGTACATACACCGATCATCGATTTTGCCTACCTGAAGAAGAGCATGGCCGCGAAGATGCAGGCGCATCAGGACGAGGCGGCAGAACTGGATCCGGACAAATATGATCCGGAGAAAGTGCTTGATCAGATGCTCCGCGTCGCCCGGATGAGAGGAAACGGCGATACGGGGCTGGGCGACGCCTATGCCGGCTATCTGGCGGGGACACTCGGACGGGAAAAAATCGGACTGTTTTTCCACGAGCTTGCCGCCCTCCGGGACGGAGCGGCGCTCTGGCACTGCCACACGGGAAAGGACCGTACCGGCATCGCTGCGGGGCTGATCCTGGAGGTGCTGGGCGCCGATTGGGAGACCATTGCCGAGGATTACGAGGCGAGCAATCTCTGCTATCTGCGCGAAATCGCGGAAATGGAAGCGATCCTGCGCGCACGGGGCGTGGAGGAGGAACTGATCGCCCCCATCTGCGGCTTTGCGGGCGTGTACCGGCCGATGCTGGAAACGGCCTGGCGCTATATGGAGGAGAACTGGGGCGGCGCCGTGGGCTATCTGAAGGACGCTTGCGGCGTGAGCGATGAGGAGATGGAAAGCCTCCGCGCGCGGTATATCGAATAAACAGACAGAAAAGGCAGCGCTTTTCGTACAGAAGGACAAAGCGCTGTTCTTTTTTATGCTCTTGCGTGTTTCCTTTTGCCGCCGGATATGCTATACTTTCCGCATCAACGCAAAAAGGCTGTAAAAAAGGGGAAGGAGAGCCCCGAAAGCCGGTGCGCGTATTGAGGGGTAAAGACAATATGAAGCTAAGTGAGCTGCGCGCGGGCGAGTCCGGGCGCATCGAGGCCGTAGGAGGCGAAGGCGCCCTGCGGCAGCATTTTCTGGATATGGGGGTCATTCCCGGCGCAGAGGTGACCCTTGTCAAGCTTGCGCCGATGGGCGACCCGATGGAGCTGCGCATCCACGGCTATGAGCTGACGCTGCGCCTTGCCGACGCCGAAAAGATCGACATTACAAAAGGCGAAAAGAGCGCCGCCGGCGCCGCGCCGCGTTCCGCCCGCAAGCCCTCGGCCCACCCGGGCCTGGGCGAGGAAGGAAAGTTCCATCCCAAGGGCACGGGCGAGCCGCTGCCGGACGGAACTTTGCTGACCTTCGCCCTCGTGGGCAACCAGAACTGCGGCAAGACGACACTGTTCAACCAGCTGACCGGCGCCAACCAGCATGTGGGCAATTTCCCGGGCGTGACCGTCGATCGCAAAGACGGCTCCATCCG
The DNA here is from genome assembly GCA_946184215.1 of uncultured Clostridia bacterium. Lineage (GTDB taxonomy): Bacteria > Bacillota > Clostridia > Oscillospirales > Oscillospiraceae > Limivicinus. Next base: position 1,969 of record CAMHER010000227.1, read on the forward strand.
CGGTCAGAAGGACACCTCCATCACCGATCTGCCGGGAATCTATTCCATGTCGCCCTATTCCAGCGAGGAGCTGGTCTCACGCAAATTCGTGCTGGAGACAAAGCCAAAGGCGATCATCAATATCGTGGACGCGACCAATATCAAGCGGAATCTGTATCTGACGATGCAGCTGCTGGAGATGAACGTGCCGATGGTCGTGGCGCTGAACATGATGGACGAGCTGACCGGAAACGGCGGCACCGTGGACGTCAACGCCATGGAGAGCATGCTGGGCGTGCCGGTGGTGCCGATCTCTGCTTCGAAGAATCAGGGCGTGGATGAGCTGGTTCGCCACGCGGTACATATTGCCCGCTATCAGGAGCGGCCGCTGCGGCAGGACTTTTGCAGCCCGGAGGATCACGGCGGGGCCGTGCACCGCGCGCTGCACGCCGTGCGCCATCTGATCGAGGATCACGCCGAGCGGGCCGGACTTCCCGCGCGCTTCGCGGCCAGCAAGCTGATCGAGGGCGACGAGAGGATCGCCGAGCAGCTTGATCTGGATCAGAACGAGAAGGAGATGCTGGAGCACATCATCCTGCAGATGGAGACCGAGCGCGGCCTTGACCGCGGCGCCGCCATCGCGGACATGCGCTTTGACTATATCGGCAAAGTGTGTGAAAGATGCGTCATCAAGCCCCACGAGAGCCGCGAGCATATCCGCAGCGAGCGGCTTGACCGGGTGCTGACGGGCAAATACACCGCCATCCCTATGTTCATTGCCATTATGGGTCTGGTCTTTTTCCTGACCTTCTTCCTGATCGGTCCCTTCCTGCAGGACCTGCTGGCCCGGGGGATCGAATCGCTCGGCGCCCTTGCCGCCCGGGCCATGGAGGCCGGAGGCGTCAACACCGCGATCCAGAGCCTAGTGCTGGGCGGTATTTTCGAGGGGGTCGGCAGCGTGGTCAGCTTCCTGCCGCTGATCGTCACGCTCTTCTTCTTCCTCTCGTTGCTGGAGGACAGCGGCTATATCGCCCGCGTGGCCTT
>CAMHER010000228.1 GCA_946184215.1 uncultured Clostridia bacterium
CCGCATCGTCTCGCTTCCTCGCATGCTCGAAAGCTCGCTCGCTGCGCTGCTCGTCCTCCCAAAAACAGACCCGCTTCGCTGGGCTCTGTTTTTGAAAACGTGAGGATTCAGTTTTTCCGTCTTTCCAAGTTTCCAAATCAAAGCCCAACGGAGTGGGTTTGATTTGGTAAGGAAGAAGGAGCCTGCGGATATGCAGTTTTCGCCGCCAGGCGGAAACGGAATGGAGCCGGCTTCTTCTGACGCGTTGGCACGCCAAGAGGGATTCGAACCCCCGACCTACTGCTTAGAAGGCAGTTGCTCTATCCTGCTGAGCTATTGGCGCATATCTAAGGCAGGTCTGATGGAGCGGGTGATGGGAATCGAACCCACGTATCCAGCTTGGAAGGCTGGTGTTCTACCATTGAACTACACCCGCACGGGCTGTTCAGCCCAAAGATAATACCATAGCGCGGCGCTGCTTGTCAACCGTTTTTTATCCTTTTTTTGCCGACACAGCGGATCTTTTTTTGCCCAAGCCCTCTGCGCGGGAAGTGAAGGCCGGCCCTGCTGTCAATCATTTATTTTTTCAGAACCCCCTTGACAGATGCCGTATGATGTGTTATTGTTCTAATCGCTTAATACACTAATACATTGACACAAGGAGGTGCGTCAGCCATGAATCGGGAGTTTCGCAGTGATCTGCCGATCTACACGCAGCTGGTCGGGCAGTTCGAGCAGGACATCGCCTCCGGGGCGATGCCGCCCGGCGAGCGCCTGCCCTCCGTGAGGGATCTGGCCGCCGAGCTGGGGGTCAACCCCAACACGGTGCAGCGGGCCCTGCAGGAGCTGGAGCGCGAGGGGCTGGTATTCACCCAGCGCACCAGCGGGCGCTTCGTCACGGAGGACACCGCAGCGATCGCGCGCTGTAAAAAGACGCTCGGCGGGCGTCATATCAGGGAATTTCTGGCGGCGATGACGCTGCTGGGCTATCAGCGGCGGGAGATCATCGACCTGCTGCAGGAGGAAAAGGAGGAAGAATCATGAGTGCGATTCTCGAGTGCCGCAATCTGAGCAAGAGCTTTGGCGGCGTAAAAGCCCTGGACGGTGTGAACCTGAGCATCGAGCCGGGGCGTGTGGTCGGCCTGCTGGGGCCGAACGGCAGCGGCAAAACGACGCTGATCAAGCTGGCCAACGGCCTGCTGACCCCCTCGGACGGCGAGCTGCTGATCGCCGGGATGAAGCCCGGGGCCGACACCAAGGCCATCGTCTCCTATCTGCCGGACCGGACCTATCTGCCGGACTGGATGAGCGTACGGCAGATGCTGGACTTTTTTGAAGACTTTTATGCCGATTTCCAGCGGGAAAAGGCCGTCGAAATGCTCGGCAGGCTCTCCATCGACGAGCGGATGCACCTCGGCCAGATGTCCAAGGGCACGCGGGAAAAGGTGCAGCTGATCCTGGTCATGAGCCGCGAGGCCGGCCTCTATCTGCTGGATGAGCCGATCGGCGGCGTCGATCCCGCCACCCGCGATTTCATTCTCGACACCATCATCCGCAACTATAATCCTTCGGCCTCCGTCATTATTTCCACCCACCTGATCGCGGACGTGGAAGCGGTGCTGGACGAGGTCATTTTCATCAACGGCGGCCGCATTGTGCTGCAGAAGTCCGTGGACGAGATCCGCGAGGCGCAGGGCAAGAGTGTGGACGCATACTTCCGGGAGGTGTTCAAATGTTAGGTCATCTTTTGAAGCATGAATTCCGCGCCACCGGACGGCGCATGCTGCCCACGCTGGGCGTGCTGGCGCTGCTTGGCGTGCTGGCCAATCTTTCCATCCGCATGCTGGAATCCGGCTTCGGCGGCACGCTGCTGCGCATCCTGATGGGTCTGTTTGTCGCCGCCTTCTTCATCGGCATGACCGTCGCCTGGGTCATGACCCTCGTGCTGATGATCAGCCGCTTCTACCGCAACCTCCTCAAGGACGAGGGCTACCTGATGTTCACCCTGCCGACGAACAGCCATGCGCTGATCTGGTCGAAGCTGATCGTATCCACGGTCTGGTTCCTGGCCACCGCGCTGCTGATCGGCCTGCTGATGATGCTGACGGTCGCCAATCTCGGCCAGATGAGCGCCGACGACTTCAACGCCGCCTTCTACGGCGTCCGCGAGGTGCTGGATATGCTGTATCAGCTCGGCGTATCCCGCAGCAGCCTGATCCTGCTGCTGGCGGAGCTCGTCGTCGCCTCGGTCGTCACCTGCCTGACCACCTGCCTGCATTTTTACGCGGCGATGGGTCTGGGCCAGATGTCTGCCAACCACAAGGGCCTGATGAGCGTGCTGGCCTTCATCGGCATCAGCATTGCCTTCCAGATCCTGGCCTCCACCGTATTCAGCGGACTTGTCAAGGCCGGCAGCGTCGACCTCATCGTGCAGTCGATCGAGGATCTGGCGCAGAGTGCGCCGGGCGTCGTTCGCGTGGCCAATTCCAGCGTCGGCAGCGCGCTGCTGCTGGAGGTCCTGCAGGGCGCGGTGCTCTACGTCATCACCTCCCTGAGCCTGAGCAAAAAGCTGAATCTGGCTTGAAGCCCATTTCCAAACGCGGAGCGATCCCGGTCGCTCCGCGTTTTTCCGCCGGCTTGCATCTCCTTCCAAAATATGATAAACTGATGCTGTTCGCCGCACGGCGACTACAAAGACAAACAAAGGAGTAAACGCTCATGAAAAAGATCCTTGCTCTGATCCTGGCGCTGGCCATGGTCTTCGCGCTCGCCGCCTGTGGGCGCAGCGACGTGTCCGGCAATGTAACGCCTGTGGAAAAAGCCTCTGATGACGCGCCGAAGGGGACGGTCTCGCCCGCCGAAGCGCCCGCGGAAACCGAAGCCGCCGCTGCCCCTGCGGAAACCGAAGCCGCCGCTCCTGCGGAGCCCGAAACCGCCGAAGTGACGGAAGAAGGCGCCGGCGACGCGGTCGGAGAGATTGACGACGAGGGGACCGGCGAAGCGGTCGGCGGG
>CAMHER010000229.1 GCA_946184215.1 uncultured Clostridia bacterium
CCGCGACGAGCAGCGAGGACTGGAACCAGCCGCGATACTGGTCGCCGCCCTCCATATACATGTCGGAGGGCCAGAAGCCCTGGTCCCGCTGCATGGCGGCATAGTGGGTGGAGCCGGAGTCAAACCAGCCGTCGAGCGTGTCGGTTTCCTTCGTGAAGTGCGTGCCGCCGCAGTGGGGGCAGCGGAAGCCCTCGGGCAGGATCGCTTCGGCCTCGCGGTCGAACCAGGCGTTGCTGCCCTCTTTTTCAAACAGCGAGGCGACGGCCTCGATGGTCTCGTCGGTGCAGACGACCTTATGGCAGTCGTCACAGTAGAACACGGGGATCGGCAGACCCCAGCGGCGCTGACGGGAGATGCACCAGTCGGCGCGCTCGCGGATCATGGCGCCCATGCGCTCCTTGCCCCAGGCGGGGAGCCAGCGCACATCGTCGCAGGCCTTCACGGCCTCTTCCTTAAAGGAGTCCACCGAGCAGAACCACTGGGGCGTGGCGCGGAAGATGATGGGGCTCTTGCAGCGCCAGCAGTGGGGATAGCTGTGGATGATATCCTCGCTGGCGAAGAGCATCCCGCTCTGCCGCATATCGGCGAGGATGATGGGGTTCGATTCCTCGGTCTTCAGCCCGGCGTATTTGCCGGCGTAATCGGTATGGCGGCCCTGGTCGTCCACGGGCACGACCATCTCCATGCCGTAGCGCAGGCAGGTCTGATAGTCGTCCGCGCCGAAGCCGGGCGCCGTATGCACGCAGCCGGTGCCGGAGTCCATCGTGACATAGTCCGCCAGCAGCAGACGGGAGGTCTTATCCAGGAACGGATGCTGCGCCAGCATGTTTTCAAAGAACCGGCCGGGATGAGTCTCGACGATCTCGTATTCGTCAAAACCGCCGATGTGCATGACGCGGTCGGCAAGCGCCTGGGCCATGATGAACATCTCTCCGCCCGGCACGCGGATAACGGCGTAGTCCTCCGCGGGGTTGAGCGCAATGGCCAGGTTGCCCGGCAGCGTCCAGATCGTGGTGGTCCAGATCACGAAGGAGAGACGGGAAAGATCAAGGTGGGAGAGCTTTCCAAGGTCGTCCTTCATCGGGAAGCGGACGTACACGGTGGTGCAGGGGTCGTCCTGATATTCGATCTCGGCCTCGGCAAGGGCGGTCTCGTCCTTGGGGCACCAGTAGACGGGCTTGAGCCCCTTGTAGATGTGGCCGTTGCGGTACATGCGGCCGAAGATGCGGATCTCGTCGGCCTCAAAGCCCTTGTCCATCGTCAGGTAGGGGTGCTCCCAGTCGCCGACGACGCCGAGACGCCGGAAGCCCTCGCGCTGGATACCGACGTACTTGAGCGCATAGGCCTCGCAGGCGCTGCGGAAGTCCGCAACGCTCATGGCCTTGTGGTTGAGCTTCTGCTCCTTGATGATCGCGCTTTCGATGGGCATGCCGTGGTTGTCCCAGCCGGGGATGTACGGCGTGTAGTAGCCGCGCATCGCGTAGGAGCGCACGATAAAGTCCTTGATGGACTTGTTCAGGGCGTGGCCCATGTGGATGTTGCCGTTGGAGAAGGGAGGGCCGTCGTGCAGGGAGAAGCGGGGCTTTCCCTCGTTCTTCTTCAGCATTTCCTCGTAAAGATGCTCCTCCTCCCAGCGCTTGAGCATTTCGGGCTCGCGCTTGGGCAGGCCGGCGCGCATCGGAAAATCGGTTTTCGGCAGGTTCAGAGTGGCGTTATAGTCCTGTGCCATAGGGTTTTCTCCTGTTATTCAGATGCCGGGAACGGCGGATTTTTGGAAAAACGGCCCAAAACGACCCCGGAAAAGTGCGGGGAAGGGGGGATGCCGTTTGCCCTTACTTAAGGATAAGGGGGCGCGCGCAAGGCTGCGCCCGCCCCGTAATTGGGTCGATCAGAGATCAGAAGGTGAAGGGCTGCGTGCTGTCAAGGCGGCTCTCCGGGCGGCTCTGTGCGTCAAGGGCCGGGGTGATGTCGATGTTGACGCTCTCCTCGGGCTGGATGCGGGAGACCGAGCGCTCGATGCTGCGCACAGCGTCTTCAATGGAAGAGGCGGCGGGAGCGGGAGCGGCAGCCTGCGCGGCGGCAGCCTGGGCAGCAGCCTGGGCGGCAGCCTGAGCCGCGGCGGCCTCGGCGGCGGCCTTCTCCTCGGGGATGAAGCCGTTGCCGATGTCCTCGATATTCTTCAGCTGCTTGTTGCAGACCTCGCGCATCGACTCAAGGAACTTGAGCGTGGCGCTCTTCGCCGCGGCGAGACGGTTCTCCTCCGCGTCGGCCTGCTCGGCAATGGAGCCGATCTTGGCGTTTACCTGACGGTCCGCTTCGGCGAGCATCGCGTTTGCGCGCGCACGGGCCTCAGACTCGATCTGGACGGCGAGCTTCTGCGCGCTTAAGACGGCCATGTTCAGCGCCTCTTCGTTGGCGCGGTATTCCTCGATCTTATCCACAAGGATCTTCATCTTGCTCTTGAGAACGGCGTTCTCCTTCTGGGAGGCGGTGACCTCCTCGGCCAGATCCTCGAGAAAATCGTCGACGGAAGCCATGTCGTATCCGCCGAATTTGGCCTTTTCAAACGTTTTCTCACGAATGTCCTGTGCGGTAATCATACCTTTATCCACCTTTCTTTATTTGGCAAGCGGCCGACGCGTCAGGCGCGGTTTGCCGGGGGCCTCTTTATTTTTTTCAGAAGCTGTTAAAAATACTCTCCGCTGCTCTCCGCCTGCTCGCCCTGGGCGCTGACCACGTCCACGTTCTGCGGCGTGACAAAATAGGTCTTGGCGGAAATGGGCGTGATCTTGCCCTGCAGGGCAAAGGCGATGCCGGACATGAAGTCGAGAAGACGGCGTGCGTTCTCGGTGGGCAGACCCTCCAGGGTCATGACCACGCTGCGCTTCTGCAGCATGTGGCTGACCAGGTCGCCGGCCTCGTCAAAGGTCTTGGGGTTGAAGAGGATCACCTGGGTGTCGCTGCCGCCGAAGTTGACCG
>CAMHER010000230.1 GCA_946184215.1 uncultured Clostridia bacterium
TGATACCCGCAACGATCTCCGTGTTGCCGACCTTCACATAGCGCATCGCGCCGCCGAAATAGTTCTCATCCGCTCTGGAAAAGTAAGCGATCAATGTCTTAGCCATAGTTTTGCCCTCCATTTTTTTCTGCCCTTATTATACCGGATTAATATTGCAAAATCCAATCGAAACAGTATATAATCAATAGAGATATTAAATAATAAGGAGCCTTTCGATGACGACGAAGCAAATAGATTACTGCATAGAGCTCTCCCGCACCTTAAACTTCAGCCGGGCTGCGGAAAAAATGTTCGTCAGCCAGCCGACCCTGACCTATCAGATAAAGCTCCTTGAGGACGAGGTGGGCTTTGCGATTTTTGAACGCAGCGGAAAGGGCGCGGCGCTGACGCCAGCGGGAACGCAATTTGTGAGCTTTCTCACCGGTATGCGGGAGGATCTCAAGCGCGCCGTCGAGCAGGGGCAGAACTACAGCGCCCGGTATCGGGACAGCATTTCGATCAGCCTGATGGTACGGCAGGCGGTCTATTTTCTGCCGGAGGCCATGCGGCTTTTTGCCGAGGCGTATCCGGAAGTCCAAATCGTGCCGAGGTTTCGGTATGAAAACGGCATGGACGCCTTTTTGAAAAACGAGACGGATATACTGTTTGCCCTGAAGGAGGAGACGCGACAGCTTCCGGGCGTCCGGGTACACGAGCTCTTTCAAAGCCATATCTATTTGATAACACAGAGAACGGACCCTCTCGCGCAGAAGAATCTGATACGGGAGGAGGACCTGTACGGACGGACGCTTATGGTCGGAGGCGGGTCTCCGCCTGCGCTAAGGGCCGTCCAGCACCGGCTGATCGCCACCGGCAGGATCGACTACTTCAACAGCGCGGACCACGACACGACTCTGACCAACGTGGCGGCGGGACGCGGCGTCTGCCTTGCCCCCGGCTTCCTAAACGACCATAGCGGCCAGTTCGCCTGGGTCCCCTTCGATTGCGGCGAGCACTTTTCCTGCGTTCTCTGCACGCATAAGGAGGACGACCGCCCTTCCCTTAAGGCTTTTCTCGATGTGCTGAAGGAGCTGTACCGCGATGCGGTGGCATTTCCATTGTAAGAGGGGGTAAAAGAAGCGGTTGCTCGGACAGGTGGGCTCACCGCTGGGACTATGAATATGTCCCCATCTGTCGTCATCTGTCTCCATATGTCCCCGTTTGTCCAGATCTGGACAGAGCGTGAATAACGCACTTGAGGGGCACATTTCAAAAACGTTGCAAAATCTATGTTTTCAGGCAGAAAGCGCACGGGTTTCCCCGAAAAAAAGTACAAGGAAAATGCGTTATGTATCAAACGGCTTTTCCCATCTGATATGCCTGCTCCAGGGCGGGATGCTCCGGGCTTTCCCCGGCGGCCGTGACGCCGCCCATGAAGACCGTCCCGGCGAGGCGGGCACGCTCAAAGCACTCGATCCAGCCCTCCAGACCGCTGACCGCACGTTTCGGCACTGTTTCTTCGTCCTCGGCGGCCGAGGCCAGCATATATACGTCGCGGAAAGCATATTCGCTGGGGTAAAGCGGATTCAACCGGTCCAGCAGCGTTTTGAGCTGGCCGGACATCTCGTAGTAGTAGATGGGCGTGGCAAACACCAGCACGTCGGCGTTAAGCGCTTTCTGGCAAATCACATCTGCGTCGTCACGGATCACGCAGCGCTGCTTCTCCTGGCAGACGAAACAGCCTCGGCAGAAGCTGACAGTCTTATCCCGCAGGGAGATCAGTTCCGTTTCGTGTCCTGTATCCTGCGCGCCTTTTGCAAAGGCCTTTGCCAGCGCTTCGGAGTTGCTGTTCATGCGGGGGCTTGTGGATACGATCAGTACTTTTTTCATGTGTTCCTCCTGTTATTCCCACCACAGGGTGACGGTCACGTTACCGCCGCCCAGCAGGTCCTTCATCTCTGCGGCTGATTGATCTGTGACCCTCCCGAGCCTCGTATAAGCCCAGGAATTTGTGCCGTAGAAGATGACGAGCTGATTGCCGGAATACAGCAAGATATCCCCGGCCCGCGTGGTGGTCTGGCTGTCGTTCCGGGGCAGATCCGTCCCGAGAGAGCCTACCTGCTCAAAGCCGCCGTACAGGGACATCTGCACGGTCAGCGGTTCGGACGAGACGAGTTCCGTCAGCGCAGCCACCGACTTGTTGTCCTCCCAGTCTACGGCGACCTCTGCATCGTTGATAGAAAGATGCAAGGCTTTTGTCATGTTTGTTCCCTCCATTTCATCGATCCATGCCTGCGGATCTTTAACCGTCGATGGCGTTTCCGCCTCTGTTTCCGCATTCGGGGCTGGTGTGGATTGCGCCGGCGCGCCGCCGCATCCGGCACTGAGTACGGATAGCGCAAGGAAAAGGATCAGAGATAAAAGTCTCTTCATGAGCCATTCCTCCTGTCAGGTTTTCGGCTTACAGCGCCGCCTCCATCTGACGGATCCTGTCAGCCACATTTTCGTCGTGATTGGTGAAGATACCCACATCCTCCAGTCCCAGGTAACCAAGAAAATCTCCATCGCAGCTGAACCTGGCGCCGACATTCATATCCGGGTCGCCGGAGCTGAGAAGCATGGCGACCTTTTTGAACGTCCCGGGGCGGAGACTTACGTTCAATACCGGAATTATCGTGAGCACGCGCCTCAAGCAAGATAGCTGCGGAAGAACTGCTCCAGCTTGTCAAAGGGAATGGCGTTCTTGCCGCCGCCGTCATAGAGGTCGGTGTGGCTGGCGCCGGGGATGATCAGCAGTTCCTTGTTGTCCGTGTACTTGCTGCCCTTCACCATGTCGGCATAGGCGTCCCTGCCAAAGTAGCAGGAGTGGGCGGCGTCGCCGTGGACGACCAGTACCGCCGAGCGGATCTCATGGGAATACTGCAGGATGGGCTGATTGATGAAGCTCTCGCAGCCGATCACGTTCCAGCCTCCGTTGGAGTTGAGGGAGCGGGGA
>CAMHER010000231.1 GCA_946184215.1 uncultured Clostridia bacterium
TGGAGGAATATCGCCGGCAGTACGCCGCCGTCCGCTCCGCCGAGGACGCCGAGCGGCAGACACGCGAGCGCTATGAGCTTGCCCGCCGCCGCCAGCAGAAGCTGGAGGAGGAGGCCCTCTCCGATCTGGACTTTGTCGGCGGCAGCTCCCCCGCCGCACGGATCGGGCGCGAGCTGAACGCCAAGCGCGCGGAGGCCGAGCAGCTCTCTTCCCAGATTGCGACGCTCAAGGGTCGCCTGTCCGCCATGGGGGACACGATGGTACTCAAGAGCGAGCTTGGCACGATGGAGGAGGAGCGCGCAGCGATCGAGCAGGAGTATGAGGACATCTCCCTTGCCGCTGAGACGCTGCGCATCGCCGACGACGAGCTGCAAAGCCGCTTTTCCCCCGAGCTGGGGCGCGTGGCGGCGGAGTATATGTCCCGCATGACGGGCGGGCGCTATTCCCAGGTGCTGCTCAACCGCGACTTCTCCGCCATGACCCGCACCAGCGGCGACACCGTGGCCCATGACAGCAGCTATCTCAGCGCCGGGACGCTGGATCTGCTGTATCTGGCCGTCCGGCTTGCGGTCTGCGAGCTGGCGCTGCCGGACGGCGAACCCTGCCCGCTCATCATCGACGACGCGCTGGTGAATCTGGACGAAGTGCGTCTGGGGCAGGCCATGGCGCTCTTGAAGGAGATCGCCAAGGAGCGCCAGGTGATCCTGTTTACCTGCCGCAAGGCGGAGTAGTTTCTGGTTTTTAGTAATAAAAGGAAGGGAACAGCTATGCTGTTCCCTTCCTTTTTATCGTGTCAGGTTTCCCCACAGTTCGAGAAGCTTGAAGCGCAGGGCGGTATGGCCGCCTGAGCAGAGGATCTGGAAGGTCTCGTCCCCGACGGCCTCCTCCAGCGCTTCCTCGCTCCCGGCGCCGAGACACACCGGCGGGAAGACGACGCACCACCAGTTGTGCCCCTCCCCTTTTCCGAGGATCACGCGCAGCGATTCGTACTCACCTGCCGGCAGCGCAAAAGAGCCGTAGCGCCGGGTCGGGTAATGCTCGCGCTCGAGCGTAACGGTGACATGGCGCCCTTCGGCGGCGCTCTCGGCCGCAGCTTTGATCTGCGGGAGTGAAGCGGAGACGATCCTCTCCGCCTCGGCCTTATCTCTCACGGTCTCCAGCTCCGGCGAAAGAAAGGAGAGCACCGCGTCGCGCACGCGCAGCTTGATCCTCTGCTCCTCTTCCTCGTCCGAAACGGCAAGGACATGCAGACGGATAAGGCCGTCCTCGATGCGCTGCAGCTTTCCCTGCGTCCAAACGGCAGCGGAGAGCGTGAGGCACAGCGCGCAGAGCAGCGCAAGTTCCCATGCCTTTAACCGATCCTGATGTTGTTTTTTCATAGCAAAAACCGCCTAACTCGTGTATGTTCATACAGAGTATAGACGGTTTTGGTTTCTTTTAATCTTACAGCAGCGGCCCTACGGCCTCCGCCACGCAGCAGAAGCGGTATTCGCCCTTCAGGGCGTCGCAGGCGGCCTTGGCGCTCGCCTCGTCGAGAAAGACGCCGAAGACGGCCGAGCCGGTCCCCGTCATCACCGCGCCGAGCGCGCCGTGGTCAAGCAGGGCGCCCTTGGCCGCGCGGATCGTGCGCATGCGCCGGTCGTCGACGTCCTCAAAGACGTTGTACATCCGCCGGCAGAGGCCGCCCAGATCCTGTGCGTCGAGCGCAGCGAGCAGCCCCTCCGTATCCGGATGGCAGCTCAGGCGGGAGGAATCGAGCTTGCGGAACAGCTCCGGCGTGGAGATGGAAAACTCCGGCTTGCAGATGACGAAGCGGCAGGGCGGAAGCGGGGGCAGCGGCGTTAAGATCTCGCCCCGTCCGGAGGCCAGATAGGTGCCGCCGCGCAGGCAGAAGGCCACGTCGGAGCCGACGGTCTCCCCCGCCGCGCAAAGCTGCTCGGGCGTAAGCGGGCCGCCGTAAGCGCGGTTGAGCGCGCGCAGCACCGCCGCCGCGTCTGCCGAGCCGCCGGCCATGCCCGCGCCCACCGGGATGTTTTTGCGGATCGCGATCTTCATGCCGCGTCCCTCGTCGCCGACGAGTTCCAGGAACTTCAACGCGGCGCGCACTGCGAGATTGCGCTTGTCCCCGGGGACGTACGGCAGCCCCGTCAGCGCGTGGACGACTCCGCTCTTCTCCGGCGTGATCGTCAGCTCGTCGCAGAGCGAGACGGTCTGCATGATCATGAGCATATCGTGATAGCCGTCGTCACGCTTTGCCGTGACGTCCAGGGAGATATTCAGTTTGGCATAGGCTTTTTCCGACACAGCGGGAAAGGCTTGACGCTCATTCAAAGGCATACACCCTCATTTCATACGGCCGGGAGGTAAAGCCGTTCATGATGGCAAAATTGCTCTCGTAATTGGAAAAGACCAGCTCGCCCCTTACCAGTTCAAAGCCCTCCGGCGCCTCAAAGCGCAGGGATTTGCGCGTAAACGAGCAGATGACGAGCAGACGCTTGCCCTGGTAGCTGCGCGCGTAGACGTAAAAGTTCTTGTCCTTGGGGAAATATTCGGTGTAGTCGCCCCAGATGGCGACAGGGTTTTCCTTCTTGAATTTCAAAATCGCCCGGTAGAAGTTCAGCAGCGAGTTCGGATCGTTTTCCTGATCCTCGGCGTTGATCTCGTGATAGTTTTCGTTGACCGTAAACCACGGCGTGCCGGTGGTGAAGCCGGCGTTTGGCGCTCCGCTCCACTGGAAAGGCGTGCGGGCGTTGTCGCGCGACGAGCGCGCGAGCAGCTTCATCGCCGTCGAGCGCGGCATAAAGCGCGTGGCGATGTCGAGATTGTTCTCCGCCATGACATCCTTATACATTGAAAGCTCCGGCAGGTTGATGTTGAGCATGCCGATCTCCTGGCCTTGGTAGACAAAGGGCGTGCCGCGCTGGAGGAT
>CAMHER010000232.1 GCA_946184215.1 uncultured Clostridia bacterium
TGCGGAACTGGTTCTGCAGCAGCTCGCCCACGCAGCGGACGCGGCGGTTGCCGAGATGGTCAATATCGTCGGCGTTGCCCACACCGTGAGCCAGAGCGTTGAGATAGTTCACGGAGGAGAACATATCGTCAACGATGATGTGTTTGGGAACAAGCAGATCGATGTTCTGACGGATCGCGTCCTTGAGCGCCTCACCCTCGAACTGCTCGAGCAGCTGACGGAGGATGATGCCGCGGACCTTGCCCTTTACGCCGACTTCGGCGGGGTCAAAGTCAACAAAGCGCTTCATGTCGACCATGCCGTTGGAGAAGACCTTGACGTTCTTGCCGCCGATGTTCAGCACGACGGACACAACACCGGCCTCGTCGATCTGCCTTGCCTTGTCGCGGCTGATGGTCTCGCCCGCGTCGGCGAGCAGCTCGCCGGTGTAGGGGTCAGCAACAGGGGCGGCCAGCTCAAAGCCCGCGATACGCGGGAAGAGGGAAAGCTTCTTGTTGAACTTGTAACGGCCGACGTCGGAGATGTCATAGCGGCGGTGATCGAAGAACAGGCCGTCAAGCAGCGTCTCGGCCGATTCCACCGTGGGAGGATCGCCCGGGCGCAGGCGGCGATAAATCTCGATCAGGCACTCGTCGCGGCTCTGCGTGGTGTCCTTGTCGAGGGTGGCGATAATACGCTCGTCCTCGCCGAAGATCTCCTTGAGACGCTCGTTGGTGACGGCGCCGACCGCGGTGTCATCAATGCAGCTGAGCCATCTGGCCGGGCTGTTCTCGTCATACTGTCCCATCGCCTTGAGGAACCAGGTGATGGGCAGCTTGCGGTTTTTGTCGATGCGGACGTTGAAAACGTCGTTGGTGTCGGTCTCATACTCCAGCCATGCGCCGTGATACGGGATGACCGTGGAGGCATAGATTGAGAGCATCGTCTTGTCAGTAGTCTTGTCAAAATAGACGCCGGGAGAACGGACGATCTGCGAGACGATGACACGCTCGGCACCGTTGATGACAAAGGTGCCGCCGGGGGTCATGATCGGGAAATCGCCCATGAAGATGACCTGCTCCTTGATCTCATCGGTCTCCTTGTTGCGCAGGCGCACACGGACCTTGAGAGGAGCGGCGTATGTGGCGTCACGCGCCTTGCACTCTTCCTCGGTGTACTTGGGCTTCTCGTCCATCGAATAATCGATGAAGCTCAGTTCCAGATTGCCGGAGTAGTCGGTAACAGCGTCGGTCTCCTTAAAGACCTCGCGCAGGCCCGTCTCCAGGAACCACTTGTAGGAGCTCTTCTGGATCTCCAAAAGGTTTGGCATATCCATGATCTCCTTGGTGCGGGCAAAGCTCTTCCTCAAAGTTTTGCCGTAGAGAACATCAGTTGGCATTGGCGCACTCTCCTTAATCGTAATAGCGAACGCCCGGGTATGTTGCCAGATTTTATCTTCCCGGTGTTGATAAAGCGGAAGCGGTATGCTATACTGTCAAATGTAAATAGTGGGTCAGTATGGCCCGCCCTTTACAGACATAGCAAGTTATTCTACCATTCCATATTCCGCTTTGTCAAGGGGTTGTTTATGCTTTCTGTCGGGTTTTTCCCGGCTTTTTTCTTTTTCGGAGGGATCGTATGGGTTTTGTGGTCTATCTTCTTTTGCTTCTTGAGGCGCTTTTTGCGCTTTGGCTTCTCAAACGCTCCGGCGCTCTGAAGCTCCGCAGTGCGTGGATCGTTTCTGTTTTGCTTTTGCTGCTGGCCTTCGGCGCGCGGGCGTATATGTTTGATTACGAGACCCTCGACTATCAGAATTTCCTGACCAAATGGGTGGATTATTTCCGCTATCACGGCCATTTTGCCGCGCTGCGCGAGTCGGTCGGCAACTATAATATCCCCTATCTCTATTTTCTTGCGCTGTTCTCCCTTTCCCCGGTCCGGGACCTGTATCTGATAAAACTGCTCTCGACTTTTTTTGACGTGATCCTGGCCTGGGGCTCCATGATGCTGCTGGGACGCTATACCCGCCGCGCAGGCGTTCGCATCGCCTGTTTTTTTACCGTGCTCTTTCTGCCCACTGTTTTTCTCAACAGCGCCGTCTGGGCACAATGTGACAGCACCTACGCCGCCATGCTCGTGCTCGGGCTTTATCTGGCGCTGGAGGACAAGCCGTCTCTTTCGATGCTCTGCGCCGTTGCCGCCTTTGGCTTCAAGCTGCAGGCGATTTTCGTGCTTCCCGTCTACGCCGTGCTGTGGATGGCAGGAAAAGTCAAGTGGTATCACTTTCTGCTCTTCCCCGCAGGCTATGTCGCGCTGGTGCTGCCGGCCGTACTGCTTGGCCGTCCGTTCTGGGATACGGTAACGCTCTATTTCTCGCAGACCGGAAGCATCGGTGACGCCATGAACTATAATTCCTCCTCGATTTTCGCGCTGATCCGTCATGTAGAAAATCCTTCGCTCGCCTCGACGACAGCAATCGTGGCAGCTTTTGCCTTCTTGCTGATCCTGCTGCTCGTCTGTTTTCTGAACCGCGAGCATCTCAGCGACCGCGCCATTCTCGGTGCCGCCGTGCTCTTTGCCGTGGGGATCCCCTTTCTGCTGCCGCACATGCATGATCGCTATTTCTTCTGCGCCGATATCCTGAGCGTTGTTCTCGCCTTCGCCTCCTGGCGCTGCTCCCCCGCCGCGCTGCTGACCCAGTTCGCCTCTCTGCTGGGCTATCACGCCTATCTGAAGATGCGCTTTCTGCTGCCGATGCGCTACGGTGCGCTCGCGCTGCTCGCCACGCTTACGATCGCCATCGCTTTCTTCTCCTTTTCCCTTTTTGCCGACGAGGAGAGAAAAGGCACCTCCCGCAAAAGAGGGAAAAAAGTGTAGGTTTGTCAATGATGTGTGAC
>CAMHER010000233.1 GCA_946184215.1 uncultured Clostridia bacterium
CACGCGCACGAAATAATCTCTGCCGCGGATCAGCGCGCCGATCCGGTGGGACCCGGCAGCGAACACCATATCGCTGTGATACAGCTTTTCCGGCGACGAGCCGAAAAGAATGTTATATCCCAATGTGTTTTCCTGCTCTTTGATCTGAACGATCATGTCCAGATCGTCCATCCGCGCGGCGGTAAACACGGGCGTTTCGGGCTTTTCGCCGCCGCCCAGGCCGAAGACGCGCAGGCCGGAAACGCAGGGGTTTTGCCCGTAGGGCACCGCCATGCTGCCGAGGCGCAGATACCGGGCGGCAAAGCCCTCTTCCCGGACGATCAAATCATGGCTGAGATCGGTCACGGCGTCGGACTTGTCCTCGATGTCGAACCAGCGCTCGCCGTCCGTGCTGCCCTCCAGCTTCCACTGGGTTGTATAGTCCTTTTCTTCGATATATCTGGCCTGGGAGCCGGGGCGGATCTCACCGGGGCAGGGCAGGTCGATCTTGTCATCGGCAAAGTTCACCTGCACGGCGTGCACGTCGAAAACACTGCCCAGATCCACGCGCAGCCATTCGTCCCGGCTGTTCGACGCCGCCCGCCACCAGGTCTGCACATTCTCTTCGGTGGCCTTTTCCGGCTCATGGCCGGGGACGCACGAGGAGGCCGCCGCCGTCTTTCCGACGCTCAGCAGCATCCAGGCAGGGTCGCGCCAGGGTTCGCCCTCCAGAGAAAAGGGCCAGTCGCCGTAGCGCTGGTTGCAGAAAAGCTCGCCGTCGGCGTCAAAGCCCGCGGGAAAGATTCCCACCCGGCGCTCAAAGTCGTGGTTGACGGAGATGCGCATGGTGGCCGTGTGCCAGAAGTTTCCCTGCCTGTCCTGCATGGTGGAGCCGTGTCCCGCGCCGGGCAGGAAGCCGCCGGGCTTGTAGGAATAGGGGGTATTCTCTGCAAGCGTAAAGGGGCCGAGCGGCCTGTCACCCACATAGACGCCGTCGGAATAGGTGTTGTACTGGGTTCCCGGGGCTGCGTACTGGAAGTAGTATTTCCCGTTATATTTGTCCATCCACGTGCCCTCAATATAGGGCTTGTCGCTGAATATGCCGCGGATCAGCGGCCGGACATCAGCGGGGATATACTCCTCCGGCACGCCCTGTGCCTTGACAAAGGCCTGGAACTTTTCCTCGATCACATCCTCGGAGACAGGGAGGGTGCTGTTGTTTTCACCGATGCGCTCATAGCCGATGGCGTAGGGATTGCCGAAGATCAGTTCCTTCTTTTCTCCGATGGGCTGCATGGTCTCCGGGTCAAGCTCCACGCCGTAGATGGGCGTTTGGTTGGAGCAGCCCCAGTAGAAATACACCCGCCCGTCGTCGTCCGCAAACAGATTGGGATCCCAGTACGGAAAGCTGCCCTCGATCTTCTCGTAGGGGCCGTTCAGGATATCCTTGGTGCGCCAGCGGTCGCAGTTGTGCTCGCGTGCCGAAGCGCAGAAGTACACCCAGTCGCCCAGCACGCGCACGTCCGGCGCGTAATCATAGAGCGGCAGCTTTTCGGGCAAGCGGTGGTTTTCCCAGTTCACCAGGTCGTCCGAGGCCCAGACGCCGAGAGTCATGGAGGCGAAGATGTAGTAGCGCCCCTTGAACAGGATCAGCGAGGGGTCCGCCGCCTCGCGGCAGATCTGCAACTCGCCGTGCTTACGGGGGTCGGCGTTGAACTGGTAGCGGTAATTGATATTGATGGGATTACAGAAGTATTTCATAGTGATGTTCTCCCTCCGTCACCTCATGTTTCGCCCCGTTCGGCAGCTCGATGCTCGCCGGAACGGGCACGGCGAAGTCAAAAATCAGTTTGTCGCCCTCATAGCGCCAGGCGCTTTGGATCGTCCCCACCGGGGAGCGCCACTCGGCCCTGGCATAGCCCAGCGAGGGATCGGGCTTCGGCGCGATGCTCAGCCTTCCGGCCTGCAGGCGGATGCCGCAGACGCCCGAGAAGAGCCAGCCGGTGACGGCCCCGTAGGAGTAGTGGTTCAGGGAATCGTGCACCGTGCCGTCGGGGCGCACGCCGTCCCAGGTCTCCCAAATGGTGGTCGCGCCCTTCTTCACCGCATAGAGCCAGCCGGGGCACTCCTCCTGCAGCAGCAGCCGATAGGCCGTATCTGCGTGGCCGTTGTCGGCCAGCACCCGGCAGAGATCCGGCGTAGAGAGGAAGCCGGTGTTCAGGTGATAGTCGTTCTTTACGACCAATGCGTTCAGCTCGTCGGCCGCGGCCTGGACCTCCTCGCCGTCCAGCAGCCCGAAGGCAATGGGCCGCACGTACTCGCACTGGCGATCAGAGCGGATCTTCCCGTTTTTGGTGCAGGTATGGCGATAGGCCTTCTTCGCGTTCTCCGCAATCTCCGCATACTTTTTCGCGTCCTCCGGCTTTCCCAGAATTTCCGCGATCCGAGCCATCAACGACGCGGAACGGAAATAATAGGCCGTGGCCACCTCGGGTGCGCCGAACATCATGGTTTTCTTCATGGCGTCGGTGTTGTCCACATCGGGCTGGCACCACTCGCCGAAATGGAAGCCCTCGTCCACCAGATATTTCTTATAGGGGTTCAGAAGATTATGAGGTCGCGTCTTCTGCGCCCGCTTCTCACAGAAGCTCAGCCAGCGCGCCATCATGTCATAGTTTTCTTCCAGGATCGTCTTGTCCCCGTAAGCCTCATACAGTGCCCAGGGCACCAGCACGCAGGCGTCGCCCCAGCCGGCGGAGCCCTGCAGCATGTTGGAGATCATGCCGCCCTTGTTGTTCACGGGCGCAATGTTCTGCACCAGCCCGTCTTCTCCCTGCGCCATGCGGCACTCGCCCAGCCA
>CAMHER010000234.1 GCA_946184215.1 uncultured Clostridia bacterium
CGCCGGACTTCTTGCGCAGCTCTCTGAGGTCGAGACGCAGACGGCAGCACATCGAGCGAACGTCGCTCGGCTCCATGTCGGAGTTGATGTAGTTCGAGAAGTAGGGCGTGCCGTATTTGGCGGTCATCTCGAAGAGGAGCTTGTTGTTCTCGGTGGGGGACCAGTCAAAGTCGCGGGTGATCGAATAGGTCGGGATCGGGTACTGGAAGCCGCGGCCGTTGGCGTCGCCCTCGATCATGATGTCGATGAAGGCCTTGTTGACCATGTCCATCTCGGCCTTGCAGTCGCCGTAGGTGAAGTCCATCTCCTTGCCGCCGACGATCGCGGGCAGATCCTTCAGGTCGGCCGGCACGGTCCAGTCCAGCGTGATGTTGGAAAACGGCGCCTGGGTGCCCCAGCGGGACGGCGTGTTCACGCCGAAGACGAAGGACTGGATGCACTGCTTGACTTCCTTGTAGCTGAGGTTGTCGACCTTCACAAAGGGAGCCAGATAGGTGTCGAAGGAGGAGAAGGCCTGGGCGCCGGCCCACTCGTTCTGCATGATGCCCAGGAAGTTGACCATCTGGTTGCAGAGCGTGGAGAGGTGGCTGGCCGGGGAGGAGTTGATCTTGCCGGGGATGCCGAGGCCCTCCTTGATCAGCTGCTTGAGGCTCCAACCCGCGCAGTAGCCGGTCAGCATGCTCAGATCGTGCAGGTGGATGTCGCAGTTGCGGTGGGCGTTTGCGATCTCCTCGTCATAGACCTCGCTGAGCCAGTAGTTGGCGGTGATGGCGCCGGAGTTGGACAGGATCAGACCGCCGACGGAATAGGTGACGGTGGAGTTTTCCTTCACGCGCCAGTCCTCGACGTGCAGATACTTGTTGACGGTATCCTTATAGTCGAGGTAGGTGGACTTCATGTTGCGCAGTTTCTCGCGCTGCTTGCGGTAGAGGATGTAGGCCTTGGCCACATTCTCATAGCCGCCGCGGGAGAGAACGGCCTCCACGCTGTCCTGGATGTCCTCGACGGCGACCTTGCCGTCGTGGATCTTCGGCAGGAAGTCCGCGCTGACCTTCAGCGCCAGAAAGTCGATGACGCTGTCGTTATACTCGGTCTTGGTCGCATCAAAGGCCTTTTTGATGGCGTCCGCGATCTTGTTGATGTTAAAGTCGACGATTTTGCCGTCTCTTTTTACTACTTCGTACATACCTTTGTCCTCCTGTTTGGAGCAACCGCTGTTCCATACGCCATCGGCGTCTTGCGGACCATTTGCGGCCTGCCTTCACCACTTTTTCTTGAAATACACAAAGTATATCTGCGAAAAAGTGTCATCGGCAGGGCGCAAATTCTCTCGCAATCCGCTCTTGCCGCATGAAGCATCGTTTGCTCTTGCTTTTACTCTCTTTTTTCTCTCTTTACACGCCCCGAACCTCGACGGAGGGGATGATCGGCCGAACGGCATCGGCCAATTCATGCATCTCTTTCTCGCCAAAGGCGCCCAGACCCTCGAGCGCGATGATGTCGCCGCTGTCCTTGAACTGCTGGAGGTAATACTCCTTTGCGCCCTCGATCCACTTTGCCGCCCCGATCAGGCTCTCGGCGGTGTGCAGGCCCCGCACCACCGTGGTGCGGAACTCATACTCCACCTCGCCGCTCAGAAGAAAATCCTTCGAGCGCTCGACGGGCGCGAGATCGAAGCTTTCGATCCCGACGGTCCTGCCGTAAAGCGCGGGGGCGTTTTTGATGTCCATCGCCACGCGGTCGACAAGGCCGGAGCGGACCAGCGAGATCAAATGATCGGGAAAGGAGCCGTTGGTGTCCAGCTTGACCTTGAAGCCCAGCGCACGCACCTTCTCCAAAAACGCGCCGATGTCGCGGTGCAGCAGCGGCTCGCCCCCCGTGATCGCGACCCCGTCGAGCACGCCGACGCGCTTTTTGAGGAAGCTCAGCACTTCCTCCTCCGTCGTGTCGCAGCCCAGCCGTTCGGGCAGGACCAGCGGCGCGTTGTGACAGAAGGGGCAGCGAAAGTTACATCCGGGCGTGAACACCGTACAGGCGACATGTCCCGGATAGTCGAGCAGCGTCAATTTTTGAAGACCGGCGATCTGCATCTCTCTCTCCTTGCTTCGGGGTAAGAATTGCTTTCGCGTGCTATGATACGACTTAATCATGGCCCTGTCAAGAGGTTAAATACAAGATATTGAAAGTTTTACCGGATTGTTACCGTTATGACCACAAAATATAGTGTCAGGCGGTTTTCTCGTTACCGCCTGACACCGAGCGTTATTGTACCGCAAGTACTTTCAAAAAGCAAGGGGCATTTTCCATAAATATAGGGGAGAAAGCTTGTCGAAAATACAAGATATGGACAACCCGCCGCTCTTTCAAGCGGCGGGCGATCTCTTAGCTAAAAAACTACTTCCCGCGGACGGCGGCGAGTTTGCGCTCGCGGCGGTGCAGGACCTCCTCGCCTTTGGGCTGGATGTCGCCGGCCTTTGTCAGCGCCCACTTGGTCGCCACCGGGCCGAACAGCTCATAGATCAGCACGGCGAAGAGCACGATGTTGCGGATCAGCGTCCCGTCGCCGGGCAGCTGCGCGGCCGTGACGCACATGCCCAGCGCCACGCCCGCCTGCGGCAGCAGCGTGACGCCGAGATAGTCCACGACCTTTTTGTCACAGCCCACCAGCCGGGCCGAGCTGCGCGCGCCGAGATACTTTCCCAGCGAGCGGGAGACGATGTAGACCAGCCCGACCAGCACGCTGGAGAGCCTGGCGAACACGCCAAGCTCCAGCTCCGCGCCCGAGATGACGAAGAACAGCACCAGCAGCGGCGCGCTCC
>CAMHER010000235.1 GCA_946184215.1 uncultured Clostridia bacterium
CCACGCTCAAGCGCTACGTAGCCCGCAGCAGGGGCAGCGCTTCCCCGATGCTCCGTCGGACCTGCCACATCACCGTGGCGGTAGACGCAAGAAAGGCGAAGGAGGATTAATATGGGTCAGAAAGTTAATCCGCATGGCGCGCGCGTTGGCGTGATCTATGACTGGAGCACCCGCTGGTACAGCGATAAAAAGGAATTCCCCAAGCAGCTGAAGGAAGACTTCGAGCTGCGCAAGACCCTCAAGGAAAAGTTCTACGCCACCGGTATCAGCCGCATTGATATCGAGCGCAGCGCCAACCGCATGACGGTCAACCTCTTCACCGCCAAGCCCGGCATGATCATCGGCCGCGGCGGCAAGGGCATCGAAGACCTCAAGGCGGAAGTCGAGAAGGCCGTCGGCCATCCGGTGAACGTCAACGTCATGGACGTCAAGTCTCCCGATACCGACGCTCAGCTGGTCGCCGAGAACATCGCCCAGCAGCTCGAAAAGCGCATTTCCTTCCGCCGCGCGATGAAGCAGAGCATTCAGCGCTCCATGAAAGCCGGCGCCAAGGGCATCAAGACCAGCATCGCCGGCCGTCTGGGCGGCGCCGATATTGCCCGCACCGAGCAGTATCACGAAGGCTCCATCCCGCTGCAGACCCTGCGCGCGAACATCGATTACGGTTTCGCCGAGGCGAAAACGACCTACGGCCGTCTGGGCATCAAGGTCTGGATCTATAAGGGCCAGGTGCTGCCGGCTGCCAAGAAGGCGGCCAAGCCGGCCCCCGCTACCGAAGGAGGCAGATAACCTATGCTGATGCCAAAGAGAGTCAAGTACCGCAGGGTACACCGCGGCCGCATGAAGGGCGCCGCGCATCGCGGAAATTTCATTGCCTACGGTGACTGGGGCCTGCAGGCCACCGAGCCCTGCTGGGTGACCTCCCAGCAGATCGAGGCGGCCCGTGTCGCGCTGACCCGTTACACCAAGCGCGGCGGCCAGGTCTGGATCAAGATCTTCCCCGACAAGCCCGTCACCAAAAAGCCCGCTGATACCCGCATGGGTTCCGGTAAGGGCGCGCCCGAATACTGGGTCGCGGTCGTCAAGCCGGGCCGCGTGATGTTCGAGATCGGCGGCATCGACGGAGCCATCGCCAAGGAAGCCCTCCGTCTGGCCGCGGGCAAGCTGCCGCTCAAGACCAAGATCATCAACAAGGAAACACAAGAAGCGGGTGGTGAAAGCAAATGAAGGCCAGCAATTTTGAGTCTATGACCAACGAACAGCTGAAGGCGAAGATCGCCGAGCTCAAGGAAGAGCTGTTCAACCTTCGTTTCCGGCTTGCCACCGGTCAGCTGGAAAATGTGATGCAGATTTCTTCTGTCCGCAAGGATATCGCGCGCGCCATGACGGTGCAGCGCCAGAAGGAACTCAAGGCCGACCGATAAGCCGTTGAAAGGAGGAAACACCGATGTCTGAAACGAGGAATCTGCGCAAAACGCGCACCGGCATCGTGGTCAGCGACAAGATGGACAAAACCATCGTGGTCAAGCTTTCCACCCGGGTCAAGCATCCTCTCTATAAAAAATTTGTCCAGAAGACGACCAAGATCAAGGCGCACGACGAGAACAACGAGTGCGGGATCGGTGATACCGTCAAGGTCATGGAGACCCGTCCGCTGTCCAAAGACAAGCGCTGGCGCCTGGTCGAGATCATCGAAAAGGCGAAGTAAGACGCGTTTGCGCTTACCCAATCTGGTTTACGACCTCTCATGGGCGAAGTCAGCCGCATGAAGAGGAATCCATAAAGGAGGAAATCCCGTATGATTCAGCCGCAAACGCGACTTAAGGTAGCCGATAACTCCGGTGCCAAGGAAATCATGTGCATCCGTTGTTTGGGCGGGTCTTATCGTCGGACTGCCTCGATCGGCGACATTATCGTTGCGTCCGTAAAGAGCGCCACCCCCGGCGGAGCGGTGAAGAAGGGCGACGTGGTCAAGGCCGTCATCGTCCGCTGCCATCAGCCCAAGCGCCGTCCGGACGGAACCTACATCCGCTTTGACGACAACGCCGCCGTTCTCGTCAACGACGACAAGACGCCCACCGGCACCCGTATCTTTGGGCCTGTGGCCCGTGAACTCCGTGAGAGGGACTTCATGAAGATCGTCTCCCTCGCTCCGGAAGTACTGTAAGGGGGATGAAACGAAATGTTTGTAAAGTCTAAAGACACCGTCGTTGTCATCTCCGGCAAGGACAAGGGCAAGCAGGGCAAGGTCCTGACTGCTTTCCCCAAGGAAAACAAGGTCATCGTCGAAGGCGTGGCCATGGTCAAAAAGCACCAGAAGCCCCGCATGCAGGGTCAGCCCGGCGGGATCCTGGACAAGGAAGCCGCCATCGACGCCAGCAACGTCATGCTCTACTGCCCCAAGTGCGGCAAGGGCGCCCGCTTTGGCCACAAGGTGACTATCACCGAAAAAGACGGCAAGAAGATCCGCAACGTCGCCCGCGTGTGCAAGCGCTGCGGAAACGCTTTGGAATAATGGAGGGTTCAGAGAATGGCTACCAGACTGCATGATCGTTATGTCAACGAAGCCGTGCCTGCCCTCAAGCAGAAATTCGGCTACAAGAACCCCATGGAAGTGCCCAAGCTGTCCAAGGTGATCATCAACATGGGCCTGGGCGACTGCAAGGACAACAGCAAGGCCCTCGAAGCCGCTGTCGCCGAGCTGACCCAGATTTCCGGCCAGAAGCCCCTGGTGACCAAGGCCAAGAAGTCCGTCGCGAACTTCAAGGTCCGCGAAGGCCAGAACGTCGGCGCGAAGGTGACCCTGCGCGGCG
>CAMHER010000236.1 GCA_946184215.1 uncultured Clostridia bacterium
GATAGAAGCTCACACGGCTGACGCCTGCCTTGTCGCACAGCTCAGACACGCTGATCTCCGCAAGAGGTTTCGCGCGCATCAGCTGCAGCAGCGCCTCTGTCAAGCTCTCCATGACCATATCGTGCGCTTCATTTTTTCTTGCCATCCTGTTACACCTCCGGCAGTATTGTTACAGTTCACTCTCATCGAAGAAAAATCCCTTGTCAACCATCTGTTTAAGTGTTACATTTGTTTCGGTAACAACTGTAACACTTACAGATAAGGCTGTCAAGGAGTTTTTATGAAGCTGAACGAGAACACCACGATCCGGGACTTATATCAGGATCAGGAGCTTCGCGCCATGAGAGGGAACTACATTTCCTCCGTGAACGACCGGTGGATACAATCGTCCATGTCCTGCTCTCTTCGGCAGATCCATGAACAGCATCCCACCTGGGGACTGGACGATATGCTGTACGGTCTGCGCCGTTTGGAACGCGCGTCGCGCGCGGGGCATCCGCTGGTTTTTTCCTTGTATTCCGAAGATGAGATCGCCGCGTCTCCGGATAAAGCGCAGGCGCAAATGCTTTACCTCCCTCCCCTTGAGGATCAGACGGGAAGATATGCGCTTCTGCTTGCCGGGGGAGGCTTCGGCGCGGTCTGTACATTGCCGGAATCACTGCCCGTAGCCGCGAGGCTTAACGAGCTGGGCTATTCCTGCTTTTGCCTGAACTACCGTACGGCCTCCGAGGAGAGCTTTGTCCACGGCCTGCTGCCTGATCCGCTGGAGGATATTGCGGCGGCTTTGCGCATGATCCGCGAGAACGCCGGACGTTTTGCCCTCGATCCCGACCGCTGTCTGCTGGGAGGCTTTTCCGCCGGCGGATATTTGGCCGCGCTGTGGGGGACGGACCACCTGGGCGCCCGCGCCTACGGTCTGCCTCAGCCGGAACTTCTTCTGCTGGACTATCCTCTCGTTTCCACGCGAAACCTGCCCTCCGGACCGCTCGCCGACTATGTAAAAACCGGGTTGTTCGGCGAAGGGTATTCTGATACGGAGGAAAACCGCTATGCTGTCGACCGGCATATCGACAGCGCGTATCCTCCGGTTTATCTTGCCGCCGCGCGTGATGACGACACCGTTCCGCCGAAGGATCAGGACGATCTGAAGACCGCTTTGGAAAATGCGGACATTGCTCACCGCTTTGAGATCACCGAACACGGCGGACACGGCTTTGGCCTTGGCTCCGATACGGAGCTTGCCGGTTGGGTCGACCGTGCGCTGGCATGGATGGAGGAGCACTATGGAACGTGACAACAATCTTTTTTATGACTGTTCCTCTCTGAGAGAAACGCCGGGGATCCGGCAGCGTGCCGAGACAGAATGGCTGCAGTGCGCGCTGGAAGATCCCGATATCCGTGTCGTTTCGGTCGCGATAAACGACAGCGGAAATTATAAAAGACTGCTGGGAAACATCACCGGGCTGCCTCCCTTTGTTGATGTTCGTCTTCGTCACCGGGCAGGCGTCCACGAGGAGAACATCATTGTCTGGATCCCACTGGCCTGGAACGACCGCTTTATGGGAACCGGAGGCGGCGGGACAGGCACCGGAGGAGAGCAATACATCACACGTCCCGACAATACCAGCCGCGGCCAGACGCTGCCAAAGGCTCTGCTCAACGGCTTCGCCTGCGCCAGTACGGACGCCGGGAACGGGAAAAAACAATGGGCTGTGGAAAAGGGCGTCTTTGATTGGGAACGCTATGAAAACTGGCGCAGCCGCTCCACCCATGAAATGAGCCTCATTGGGAAACGTGTTGCGGAGCTCCTGCATGATCGCCCCGTGAAATACAGCTATTATCACGGAGGCAGCGGTGGAGGACGGCAGGCGCTGGTCGAGGTTCAGGAATGGCCTGAAGACTACGACGGCGTATGGGCAAGCTGCCCGGCCATCCACTGGCCCAAGTTTCTTCTGGAAAGCTACTGGCCGCTGGCCGTGATGAACGACCTGAAGCACACGCTGACGGCAAAAAAGCTGCTGCAGGCCACAAAGGCCGTTTACGACAGCGCAGGCGGCGAGGACGCTTATTACCGGCTTCAGGAACGCGTGAGCTTTGATCCTTTTCGTCTGGTTGGCCAGGATGGATTCACAGAGAAGGACGCGCAGGTCGTTCAGGCGCTTTGGGAAGGGCCTCGGCGGGCAAACGGGGACTTTCTATGGTACGGCTTTCGCCCCGGCGTTCCCTTCTGGAATGTCGGTATCCCCATCGGCGCTTTTTACTATCAAATGTTCACCGGAAGACCCAGGCCTTTCTTCCTAAGCCGGCACCATCTGTGCTGGGTGACAGAGAACGAGCGCTTCCGCGGCTATGACATGAGCCGCGCGGATTACGAGCATCTGTTTGATCGAAGCGTTGAAAAATTTGCTTCCTCCATGGCGGATCAGGCGGATCCCTCCGCTTTCCGTGAACATGGCGGAAAACTGTTGATCGATCACGGAACCGCGGACCCGCTGATCCCTGTGGACGGAACGCTGGATTACTGGCAGCGCGTCAAAGACAAAGACGCATTCCTGCGGCTCTATGTCACACCCGGCGACGGGCACGGCGACTGCCGCTGGCACGGACCGGGTCTTACCGAAAGCACCGGCATGCGCGCGTTGATGGATTGGGTGGAACGAGGATCGGCGCCCGAGGCGCTGCCCACATTGAGAGTAAACAGAAAAGGTGAGATCCTGGAGCGAAGCTCCGCAGAAACATATCGAGGGAGGAACGGATGATGGCTAAAAAAGAAAAGAAAGTTATCTCACACGAGGGCTG
>CAMHER010000237.1 GCA_946184215.1 uncultured Clostridia bacterium
CCCACGCCCTATCACGTCTGGATCTCGGAGATCATGCTCCAGCAGACGCGCATCGAGGCTGTGATCCCCTATTACGAACGTTTTCTGTCCGCCCTTCCCGATATCGCCGCGCTCGCCGAGGTCGACGACGATAAGCTGATGAAGCTCTGGGAGGGGCTTGGCTACTACTCCCGCGCGCGCAATCTGAAAAAAGCGGCGCAGCAGATCATCGAGCGCTTCGGCGGCGAGCTTCCCGGAACGGCGGAGGAGCTGCGCACGCTGAGCGGCATCGGCGACTATACCGCCGGGGCGATCGCCTCGCTTGCCTTTCACAAAGGCGAGCCCGCCGTGGACGGCAACGTGCTGCGCGTCGTCTCACGCCTGCTTGCATCCAGCGCGGACGTCATGTCTCCCGCCGTGCGAAAGGCTGTCACGGCGCAGCTGCGCTCCGTTTACCCGACGGGCGAGCGTGCCGCGCTGGTGACCGAGGGGCTGATGGAGCTGGGCGAGACCGTCTGCATTCCGAGCGGCGAGCCGCATTGCGCCCTCTGCCCGCTCGCCTCTCTCTGCCGCGGATTCGCCCAGGGCGCGCCCGGGCGTTATCCGGTACGAAGCGCGCCGAAAGCCAGACGCGTTGAAGAGCGGACCGTGCTGCTTCTTCGCTGCGGCGGAAAAGTCGCGATCCGCCGCCGCGAAGAAAAGGGTCTGCTCGCCGGGCTGTGGGAGTTTCCCTCCTGCGGGGGCACACTCTCGCCGGAGGAAATCGCCGCGAGGTTCCCCGGCGCGCTTGCGATCAGCCCCTGCGGACAGGCAAAGCACATCTTCACGCACGTTGAGTGGCATATGACCGGCTGGCGCGTCGAGCTGGCGGAAGAAGCGCCGGGCTATGTCTGGGAAACGGCGGAGAGGATCAAAACCGCCTACTCTCTCCCCACCGCGCTGAAAGCCTACCGCTCTTTGCTGTAACTCTCTCTTACACCGATGCATAAAGACAGCGCACCCGGTTTCGGGTGCGCTGTTTGCGTTATCGGATTTTATGATGACTGTCAGGGCTTCTCTTCGACGATGACGATGCGGCCCTCGCCGGTGAGATCCTCATACTCCTCGCCGATCACGCCCTCCAGCGTCTCGGTGATGTAGTCGATCAGCACCTGGTTGTCCAGCTTGACACGGTCCTGCAGCAGCGGCGCGCCGTCAAACATCGTGTAGCCGTCGCCATTGTTGAGCAGCATGTAGTCGTGGCTGGCCAGCGTGTAGGTGGCCTCCGGGTCGATGGGCTTGCCGTCGACAAGGACGTTCTGCACGCGCCGCTCGCCCTCGATGCCGGCGAACATGCTGTTCTCATCGCTCTTGCAGGGAGATTCGATATAGCTGTGGATCTCATAGCTCAGACCCGAGACCTGCAGGAAGCCGCCGTTCTCGCCGGGTACCGCGCGGGCGCCCCACTCGAGCGCGTCAAGGATCTGCTGGCCCGTGACCTCGATGACGCACATGGCATTGCCGAAGGGATGGACCTTGAGAATGTCGTTGAGCGTGATCTTGCCCGCGTTGATGCTCACGCGGATGCCGCCGCCGTTGACAAAGGCGATATCGGCGCCGGACTGGATACGGTAAGCGTCGGCGCAGAGGTCGCCGAGGTTGGTCTCAGCGCGGCGGACCATGCGGATGGGCTTGCCGTTGGCGTCGACCTCTTCGGGATCGTTGATGGTGAGAAGCACCTCGGAGCTCGCCACGACTTCCTTCAGCTTCTTCTCCAGGGCGCTGGTGGCCTTGTCGACAAGCGCGGAGGTCTTGTTCGCGATGCCCAGCAGCGCGGGAGCGCTCTCGTTGTTGTTCCAGGTGTAGAGACCCGTGGTGATCTTGCCCTCGGTGTCGATGCGGCACCAGCCGATGCAGGACAGCTTCGTGCCGCAGGCGGCGCGGATGACTTCCTTGCCGTCCTTGTCCTTCATGACGACCTGGTCGGTATCATGGCTGTGGCCGTCCAGGAACACGTCGATGCCGGAGACGTTGGAGATAACGTCGGAGTAGGTCCAGGGGTGGCATTCCTCCTCGTTGCCCATGTGGCCGAGGACCACGACGTAATCCGCACCCTCGGCGCGGGCGTCGTCAACAGCGGACTGCACGGCGTTGTAAACGCCCTCGCCCGTCTCGTCCTGGAAGAAGCCGTAGACGAACTCGCCGTTCTCATCCTGGAAATAACGCGGTGTGGAGGAGGTGAGCGTCTTGGGCGTGGTCACGCCGACGAAAGCCACCTTCATGCCGTCAAGCTCGCGGATCACATAGGGATCGAAAACAAGCTCGCCCTCATGGTTGAAGTTGCAGCTGACATAGCTGAACTTGGCCTGCTTGGCCAGGGAAAGGAACTGCTCCATGCCATAGTCAAATTCGTGGTTGCCGGGGATAGCGACGCTGTAGCCGACCTTGTTCATCAGATCGACAAGCGCCTCGCCCTTCGTCATGGTGCCGATGGGCTCGCCCTGGATGTTGTCGCCGTCGTCAACAAGGATGACCTTGTTGCCCTGTGCGACAAGATGGTCATAGATCTCGCTCAGGCCGGCATAGCCGAAGCCCTGATCGATGCCGCAGTGTACGTCGCTGGTGAAGAGGATCACGATGTCGGCACTGCGTTCGACCGCAGCGGCCTCATCGTCTGCGAAAGCCATGCCGCTCACAAGAGAGCAGACCATGAGCAGCGCGAGAAGCAGGGACAGGAATTTCTTTGTCATGTGCTCAACCTCTTTTCTTAGGATGTTTTTACTATATCACGTAATCCCTATCCAGGCAAGATTGGAAAGAGAAAAAACGTCGGTGCTC
>CAMHER010000238.1 GCA_946184215.1 uncultured Clostridia bacterium
CCACGTCGTTCATCAGCTTGCCGTCGATGTACAGCTCGCCGCCGGAGATCTCCTCCAGGCCGGCGACCATGCGCAGGGTGGTGGACTTGCCGCAGCCGGAGGGGCCGACCAGAACGATGAATTCCTTGTCCTTGATGTCAAGGTTGAATTCCTGCACCGCGACGACGCCCTCGTCCGTGATCTGAAGGTTTACCTTCTTCTTCTCGGGCTCGTCAGCCTTTTTCTTCTTGCTCTTCTTCTGCTCGCCGCTGACGAAGGGATACACTTTCTTGATGTTTACCAGTCTGACTTCTGCCATGTTTTCTGACTCCGCACACAGAGCCTCCGCTTGCTGTGTGCTCACGGCCAGCCGCGATGGACTGTGCCGCGTTGCGACAGGTCTCCACACTGCCGCAGCCCGAGCCCGGGCCGGATTAATCCTCCTTTTTTTCACAGCTTGCTCATCATAGGTGTGGAGTGACGAGGGCTGTGGAAATTACATGATCAGTTGTTTGCCAGGATACTCTCTACTTCTTCGCGCTCCGGCATGGAGCGGATCGCGCCCTTTTTCGTGGTGACGAGATAGGCCGCGGCGTTGGCAAAGCGCAGCATATCGGTAAGCTTATCTTCGCTGAGATCGTCCGCGCCGTGCTCAAGAACATAGTTCAGCACGCAGGCGCAGAAGGTGTCCCCCGCGCCGGTGGTCTCGATCGTGCCGCCCAGGCGGAACGACGGGACAAAAACGCGCTTGCCGCCGGTGTAGCTGTAGCTGCCGTCAGCGCCGGCCGTCACGTTGAGGATCTTGATGTCGGGGTACGTCCCGCGCAGCTTTTCAGCGCCCCTGTCAAAGTCCGTTTCGCCGGTCATAAATTCCAGCTCGTTGTCCGCGATCTTGACGATGTCGCTGTGTCCCAGTCCCCAGGAGATCTGCTCTCTCGCCTCGTCCAGGCTGTTCCACAGCGGCGGGCGGAGATTGGGATCGAAGGAGATCAGCGCACCGGCTTCCTTTGCCGCGGCCAGGGCGGCCTTTGTGGCGGCGCGTACCTCCGGGTGGGTCATGGACAGGGTGCCGAAATGGAAGATCTTCGCAGCGCGCAGCGCCCCCAGGGGCAGCTCGTCGGCGGTGAGCATCATGTCGGCGCCGGGATTGCGGTAGAAGGAAAAATCGCGGTCGCCGTTGGGAAAGGTCTTGACAAAGGCCAGCGTCGTATGGACGTTCTCGTCTTCCAGAAGGTGATCCATGCAGATGCCCGCGCTCTCCGCCGCCTGGCGGAGCTGGACGCCGAACATGTCCTTTCCGACCTTGCCCACGAAAGCGGTGCGCTTGCCCAGCTTCTGCAGCATGGCCAGCACATTGCACGGCGCGCCGCCGGGATTGGCCTCCAGCAGCGGGTTGCCCTGGGCGCTCTGGCCGTTTTCGGTAAAATCGATCAGCAGCTCGCCGAGCGCGATCACATCAAATCGTTCGTTCATCTTTTCTTACTCCACAATCAGCTCGTACTTCTCCACGTCCACCAGCACGCTGCCGTCGGAGGAAAAGCTGACGGCGGCCGCCTCGGGCAGGGTGTACAGGACAAAGGACGCGGCCTGTTCGCCGTCGTTGACGAAGAGCTCCAGGCTGTAGCGGTCCATGATCACGCGCAGCTTCAGCTCGCCGTTTTTCAGGCAGACAGGAAATTCACGGATGTTGACGATATCATGGGGGAAGCCGCTGTGGGTGCGGTCCACCTTGACGGTGCCGGTCTCGGGCCGGTAGCGGATAAAGGTGAAGTGCTCGCCGTCCTTGGCCACATACAGCCGGAACCATTTGTACATGCTGTTCTCGTTGCCGGGGCGAACCGTTACGGTCATATCCAGATACCGCCCCGAAATGCCGCGCAGGCTGGTCTCGCCGTTGATGAGCACGTTGTGATAGTCGATCTTGACGCCGCGATACTGCTCCAGCTCGCGCACGGGGTTTTGGTAAAGGCGGCCGTCCCGCACATGCAGCTCGCGCGGCAGGGTCATCTGCCCCATGAAACGCAGCTCCTGCTGTTTGCAGGAGGAGGTCTCCCAGTTCTGCATCCAGCCGATCATCACACGGCGTCCGTCCTCGGTCAGCAGAGACTGGGGCGCGTAGAAGTCCAGGCCGTAGTCGATGGCCTGTACGTTTTCACGGTTGAGGTGGTGCGCCTTCTTGTCATAATGCCCGATCAGGCAGACGTTGGCGTTGCCGGGATGGAACTCCAGACCGATGGCGGTCATCTCCTGGGGAGAGACCAGCAGCACGTCTTTGCCGTCCAGCGGGAAGAAATCCGGGCATTCCCACATCCGGCCGTACTGGTTGTGGCAGGAGGAAAGCACGCTGACATACTTCCAGGAACGGGCGTCCGCGCTCTCATAGAGAAGGATATCGCCGCTGCCGTCAGAGGAGCGGTTGCCGATGACGGCATAATAGCGCTCACCGTCCCGCCAGATCTTCGGGTCCCGGAAATCGTGCTCGCTGCCGCCCTCGGGGAGCATGTCGGCCGTGATGACCGGATTTTCCGCCAGCTTTTCATAATCGACGCCGTCGCCGACGGCGAGGCACTGGGTCTGGAAGGATTCGATCCTGCCGTTGCGGCGGCGGATATTGCGCACGCCGGTGTACATCAGCAGATGCCGACCGTCCGGCAGCTCCACCGCGCTGCCGGAAAAGCAGCCGTCGCGGTCGTAGTCCATATCCGGCGCCAGGGCAGCGGGAAGCCGATCCCAGTGGATAAAGTCGCGGGTCTTGACGTGTCCCCAGTGCATGGGGCCCCACTTGGTGTCATAGGGGTAGTACTGGAAAAACA
>CAMHER010000239.1 GCA_946184215.1 uncultured Clostridia bacterium
CGCCCTTGCCCGTGACGCCCAGTTCTATTGGGACTTCGTGTTTGTTGAGAACAGCGAGGGCGCCCATAACCCGACGCTGACGGACGATTGCCTCGACAAGGCTGAGGCGCTGACCAACCAGGCCATCAATCTGCTCCGCGCCGCCGGCTGAAAGGCCGTTTGATCCGATCTGTTTTCAGCCGCCCGCCCGTTGGGACGGGCGGCTGTTTCCTGCTTACCTTACGGGATGTGCTGCTATGAAAAAAATCCTTTCCTTCCTGCGCTCCATGCGCTTCGGTATCCTGCTGCTGGCGCTGATCGCCGTCTGTTCGGTCGTCGGCTCCGTCATCCCCCAGGAGCACGAGGCGATGTGGTATGTGCAGAACTATGAGGGCGCGTACGCGCCGATCCTCAGACTGGGGCTCGACCATATCTTTACAAGCTGGTATTTCATCACGATCCTCGTGATGCTGTGCCTGAACCTGACGCTCTGCTCGATCACACGCATCCGCAGCGTTGTATCCGCAAGCCGGCATGAGAGCGAGCGGGCCTCAGGGCTGCCGGACGCGGTGCTCCTCACGCCGGAGGGCGTGGAGAAGCTGCGCGAGCATTTGCTTGCCATGCACTGCCATGCCGAAAAAATCGGCGGGAGCGAGATCTTCACGAAAAACAGCTTCGGCCGATATGGCAGCTTTTTGACACATCTTTCGATCCTTTTGACGCTGATCGTCGGCGCGGCGGCACTGTATCTGCCGCAGGTGACCGATCAGACCTGCCTGCCGGGCGAATCGGTGACGATGGACGACGGGACCGAGATCCACGTCTATGACTTTTCCATCGAGGACGCGAGCGGCCGGCTGGATTTTGCCAGCGAGATCCGCATCACGCTGCCGGACGGGCGGCACAGCGAGACGAAACAGATCCGCGTGAACTACCCGATGTCCTTCGGCCCCTACAAGGTCTATCAGCAGACCTACGGCACCGCCGGTTCGGTCACGGTCCTCAATCCCGCCAACGGCGGCCGTGACGACTTTACCCTGACCGACACGGTGTTTCTCTCCCTCGACGGCGTCAGCGGCGTGTGGTATCAGGCGCTCTATCCGGATTATCTGCAGGACCCGAGCGGGAATATGACGCTGATTTCCTCGGTCTCCGGACGCTATAAAAACCCGGTGTACGAGATCATCCTGGCCGATGGAGGCCAGGTCCGCTCGCTGCTGGTCTTCCCCGGCGATGAGCTGGAGGCGGGAGGACTGATCTTCCGTTTCAACGACCCGGTCGAGTATCCGGGCCTTCGCATCAAGCACACGCCCGGTGCAATCAACACGCTGCTGATCGCCCTCTTCGTGCTGATGACCGCCGCCCTTGCCGTCACCTTCTTCTGCGATCCCGTGGTCGTCAGGCTGGACGCGGAGGGCTACGCGGTGGGCGGGCCGAAACCGGAGCGCATGCGCGTGGAGCTGGGAGAAGCGTTTGAAGCCTATGAGAGAAAGGACGAAGGAGAATGAAAGCCTTATTCTTTATCGCGTTTGCCGCCTATGCCGTTTCCGTGATCCTGGAGTTTTCCGGCACGGCCTTTCGAAAAAAAAGGCTGCTGCGCGCTGCCTGGATCGCCTTTCTCGCGGCCTTTGCGCTGCACAGCGTCTTTCTCGTCGCCCGCGGCGTTGCGGCAAAGCGCCTGCCGCTGTCGAACCAGTTTGAATTTGCCAACGGCTTCGCCTGGGGTGTGGCGCTCTTTACCGTCGCTGTCTGCACCAGACTGAAGACCGACTGGCTCAAGGTGGCCGCCATGCCGGCGGCGCTGCTGATCATGACCTATGCTGCGCTTCAGCCCATGGAGATCCGCGACCTGATGCCCGCGCTGCGCAGCGCCTGGTTCGGCGTGCACATCGGCTCGGCCGTGCTGGCCTATGCGGCCTTTGTGATCGCGGGCTGCGTCGGCGCGCGCTATCTGATCCTTTCGAAGAAGGCGGGCGACGACCAAAAAGCGCTGGAGCAGATGGACTTTTTAAGCTACCGCCTCGTCAGCTTCGGCTTTCTCTTCCTCACGGTCGTGATCCTCTCCGGCGCGATCTGGGCCGAGCAGGCCTGGTCCGCCTTCTGGACCTGGGACCCCAAGGAGGTCTGGGCGCTGATCTGCTGGATCCTTTACGCGGTGTATCTGCACCTGCGTCTGCGCGGCAAGAAGAAGGGCAGACAGATGGCCTGGTATCTTGTGATTGCGGTCTTTGTCGTGTTCTTTACCTTCGCCGGCGTCAACACACTGCTGCACGGTCTGCACACGTACGGATGAAGAAACTGTTTTCAAAAATGGGAAACTGTGGTATGCTGTTCCCGACATTACGATAAAGGAAACGTTCCGCGTTCGTGGAACGCGGAAAAGGGGAAAAACCATGAGCGATTTTGAAAGTAAAATCTACGCTGCGATACCCGAAGCGGTAAAGGCGGCGTATGACCTGGTGCCGGAGGAGGGCTTGTATGTGGTGGAAACGCCGCAGGATCCCAAGTTCGGCGACTATTCCACCAATGTGGCGATGAAGCTGGCGCGTACGCTGCGCCGTAATCCCATGGAGATCGCCGAGACGCTCTCGGCCGCGCTGTCGGGGCTACTGGAAAACGAGGTGGAGAGCGTTACCGTTGCCCGCCCGGGCTTCATCAACTTCCGCCTGAAGCAGGACGCCCTGGGCGGCCTGATCAACAAGGTCATTGCCGCGGGCGACAGCTACGGTCTCAACGACAGCGGCAGGGGCAAGCGCGTCCTGGTGGAGTGGGTCAGCGCCAACCCCACGGGCGAGCTGCACTGCGGCCA
>CAMHER010000240.1 GCA_946184215.1 uncultured Clostridia bacterium
TGGCAAAGCCGTTGTAGTGCATGGTGAACATCATTTCCACGTCGAGACCGGCCTTCAGGCTGCTCTCGGCGTCGTGCACGCCGTTGACAAAGTCGGATATGACGAAGCCGTCAAAGCCCCACTCGTCGCGGAGAATGTCGGTGAGGAGTTTCTTCGAGGCGCAGCAGTAGTCGCCGTCGAACTTGTTATAGGCGCCCATGATGGACTGGGCCCCCGCGTCGATGCACTTTTTGAAGTGGGGCAGATACACCTCGTGCAGCGTCCTGTCGTCGCAGGTGGCGTTGACGAAGAAGCGCAGATCCTCGATGGAGTTGAGCGCAAAGTGCTTGGGACAGGCGATCATGCCCTCCTCCTGCACGGCCCGGGTCAGCGTGGCGCCGTAGGTGCCCAGCAGGAAGGGATCCTCGCCGTAGGTCTCCTGGGTGCGTCCCCAGCGGGGATTGCGCACCAGGTTGATGCATACGCCCGCAAAGTAGTTGGCGTCCTGGGCGATGGCCTCGTCCGCGATGGCCTTGCCGAAGCGGTACTCCAGCTCCGGGTCGAAGGTGGAGGCTCGCAGCATGGACACCGGGAAGCAGGTGGAATTGCCCATCACGACGCCGCGGGGCCCGTCGGTGAAGGCCACCGGCGGAACACCGAGACGCTTGCAGCCGCCCGCCTTCAGCGAGCGCACGTTGTAGTTGCGCCCGGTTTTGATCATGTCCACCTGGGTCTGGCCGATGGTGTGGCCGGAGAGCATGTGGATCTTCTCGTTGAGCGTCATCTCGCCGCACAGGGCGGAGACCTGCTTTTCCAGCTCTTCTTTTACGGGATTTGCCTGATACGCTTTGACTGCCTGATTAAAGTTCATTTCTATCCCTCCAAGACGATTTTACTTGCTTTATTGGAATGATGTTATTATAATAGACACTAAGTTGATTTACAATAAACAGATTTCATTAACTTTGCCTGTTAATGAACATATCCTCGAAAAATGTTGATTATCTCGGAGGACGCTATGAATAATCAGGACGCAAGAGTACGGGTCACGAAAGAAATGCTGCACCGCGCCCTGCTGCGCATGCTGAAGGATCGGCCCATCGGGGCTATATCCGTCAAGGATCTGTGTGCCGAGGCCGGCATCAATCGCGGCACCTTTTATCTCCATTACGGCCAGCCGCAGGACGTGCTCAAAGAGATCGAGAATGATTTCATCGCCGAGAACATGGCCACCTTTGACCGCTTCTGGGAAGACGGCAGGAACCTCAACTATCTGGCCAGGATCTATTCCTGTGTTCTGCAGAACCGGGAGCTCTGCCGTGTGCTGATGGGCGACAACGGCGACCCGCAGTTTATGAACAGCATGCGAAATCTCGTCAGGGACGGGATCGTGGACGAGTGGCAAAAAGAATTCCCGACCTGCGATCGGGAGCGGCTCGCCTTTATTTTTGACTATGTCTTTCTCGGCTCTATGCGGCTGATGCTCAACTGGATCGACGACGATCAGGATCTGTCGCCCAGCCAATTCGCGCGGCGATTGGAGCGCCTCGGGCATTACAGCCTGATTGCCGCCGGAGAGTTTTAATGCTGTCTATGATAAACGCGTACAGGCGCGGCCGAATCGGCCGCGCCTGTACGCGTTTTGTATGTTTCCTTGTTCCGGATCTCCGCGATCTTCACTCCGTTCCCGTTGTCCGCGAAACGGAAGGGCCGCTTTCGGGCCGCGGCATACGGCTTTATACTTAACGTCGTGATCTCCGATCACAGAAAGCTCTTGAAAAAATCGCACTCGTCCTTGTTGCAGCGCTGCGCGTCGGCAGAGCGCACATTGCAATGGAACACATGCCCCAGCACATGCTCTTGATCGCCGTAATAATGATAGTCCGCCGCCACGCCGAGTTCTTTTAGCCTTTCCACCAGAGGCGGCGCCTGATCGGCCACGAAATCGCCCTCGCAGGTCATCACGAAAGAGGGCGGAAAGGCCTCTGTCGCGTTTTGCAGGACGGAATTTTGCTTCAGCTCCGCCTCGGTCCCTTTGCCGGGCAGATAGTCTGCCATCAGGGCGGTGGTGAGATCTTTTTTGCCGCTCTTTTTTACCTCATAGACCCCACAGTTGAGCGCGACAGCCGTCGGCGCGAAATCCGCCGGGGCGGAGAAGGCAAAGCCGGACGCGTAGGCCGGATTGGTACAGAGGCAGCCGAACAGGCCGAGGAGCTGCGCCCCGGCGCTGTCACCCACGCCGAAGACGCGCGAGGGTTCAAGCCCATAGTCCGCGCCATGGCGCATCAGCCAATGGAACACGGCGTTCGTATCCTCGAGCGCCGCGGGGAATTTGTGCTTCGGCGCCAGACGGTAAGTGAAATTGACGACCGCAAATCCGTGCTCTGCCAGACTCATGCAGTAATACTGATACCGCTCCTTGTCTCCGTAGACCCAGCCGCCGCCGTGCACGCTCACGATGACGGGAAGCTTCCCTTCGATCCCTTTCGGACGGTAAACATCGAGCAGGTTCCACCGGGCGTCCTCGCCGTAACGCAGGTTGTCAAAGCGTTCGATCCCCTCCGGCGTGGTCAGGCCGGCGTCGCGCTTGTCGTCGCTGCGCCGAAACGCCGTGCGCAGCATAAAGCTTGTAAAGGACATCTCTTTTCCTCCGATCCTCTTTCGTATGTCTTCTCGATCCGGCGTCACGCTGCTCCGCCTCTTACCAGCCGACCATTGCCTCCTGCACCGCCGCCTGACGGCGAAGGAGATCGTACAGAGCGGCCGGCTCCT
>CAMHER010000241.1 GCA_946184215.1 uncultured Clostridia bacterium
GCACCATGAGCCCCTATCAGCACGGCGAGGTCTATGTGACCGAGGACGGCAGCGAAACGGATCTGGATCTGGGGCATTACGAGCGCTTTATCAATGAGGACTTAAACCGCTGGTCCAATCTCACAACCGGCAAGGTCTACTGGAACGTGCTGAACAAGGAGCGACGCGGCGAGTACCTCGGACAGACCGTGCAGATCATCCCTCACATCACACAGGAGATCAAGGACTTTATCTACCATGTGGGAGCGGAGACGAACGCCGACGTGGTCATCACCGAGATCGGCGGCACGACAGGCGACATCGAGAGCCAGCCCTTTCTGGAGGCCGCGCGCCAGGTCAGCCTGGAGCAGGGGCGCGAGAACACGCTTTTCATCCATGTGACGCTGGTGCCCTTCCTGCGCGGCA
This sequence comes from uncultured Clostridia bacterium, assembly GCA_946184215.1. Taxonomy (GTDB): domain Bacteria; phylum Bacillota; class Clostridia; order Oscillospirales; family Oscillospiraceae; genus Limivicinus. Next base: position 406 of record CAMHER010000241.1, read on the forward strand.
GCGACGAGCACAAGACCAAGCCCACCCAGCACTCGGTCAAGGAGCTGCAGGGCATGGGCATCTCGCCGGACATCATCGTGCTGCGCTGCGACGAGCCGCTGGAGCCGGAGATCTTCCGCAAGATCGCCATGTTCTGCAACGTCAAGCCCGACTGCGTGATCGAAAACCGCACGCTGCCGACGCTCTATGAGGCGCCGCTGATGCTGGAGGACGAGGACTTTTCGCTGATCGTCTGCCGGGAACTGGGACTTTGGACCCGCGCGCCTCAGTTGGACGAGTGGCGGGCCATGGTGGCGCGCATCAAGTCGCTGCAGCATCAGGTCACCATCGGCCTGGTCGGAAAATACGTGCAGCTGCACGACGCCTATCTCTCGGTCGCCGAGGCGCTGCGCCACGCAGGTTACGCCTGCAATGCCCGGGTGGAGATCCGCTGGATCGACAGCGAAACGATCACCGACGAGACGGCTGCCGGATCGCTTGCCGGCTGCGACGGCATCATCGTCCCGGGCGGGTTCGGAGACCGCGGCGTGGAGGGCATGATCGCAACCGCCCGATACGCCCGGGAGAGCGATATTCCTTATCTCGGCATCTGTCTCGGCATGCAGGTGGCTGTGATCGAGTTTGCGCGGCATGTCTGCGGCCTCACAGACGCGACATCGGGAGAATTTGACCCCTCCTCGCCGCACAAAGTCATTGACTTTTTGCCCGATCAGGACGAAACTGTCAGCAAGGGGGGCACGCTGCGTCTCGGCGCGTATCCCTGCCGAATTGCGGAAGGGTCCGTCATGCGCCGCTGCTACGGTGCGGAGGAGGTCCGCGAGCGTCACCGCCACCGCTATGAGTTCAACAACGAGTATCGTGAGCTTTTGCGGGACAAGGGGCTTTGTCTCTGCGGCCAGTCTCCGGACGGCTATATCGTGGAAGCGGTGGAGCTCGGCGAAAAGCGCTTCTTTGTCGGCGTGCAGTTCCACCCGGAATTCAAGAGCCGGCCCAACCATCCGCATCCCCTGTTCGTGGGGCTGATTTCCGCTTCCTTGGGAGGAGTAATGCATGGAGAAAATCCTGATCCTTGATTTCGGCGGCCAGTATAACCAGCTGATCGCCCGGCGTGTGCGCGAGCAGCATGTGTACTGCGAGCTGCATCCTCACGACATGTCCCTGGACGAGATCCGCCGTTTCGATCCGATCGGCATCATCTTCACCGGCGGACCGCACAGCGTGTATCTCGCCGATTCGCCCAGACCCGACCCCGGCGTCTTCGAGCTGGGCGTGCCGATCCTCGGCATCTGTTACGGCTGTCAGCTGCTGGCGCAGTCTCTCGGCGGGCTGGTCACCGCGGCGGAGGACGCCTCCGCCCGTGAATACGGCAAAACCGAAACGGTTTTTGATCCGACCTGCGCGCTGTTCCGGGATCTGCCTGAGCGGAGCGTTACCTGGATGAGCCACGGGGACTATATGGTGCAGGTGCCGGAGGGCTTCCGTCTTGCCGCGCATTCCGCGGCCTGTCCCACCGCCGCGATCTGCGATGAAGCGCGCGGGCTGTATGGCGTTCAGTTCCATCCGGAAGTCAATCACACGGCCTTCGGGCGCGAGATGCTGCGCAATTTCCTCTATCGCGTCTGCGGGGTGCACGGCGACTGGACCATGGCAGACTTCAAGCGCCGCAGCGTGGACGAGCTTCGCAGGCATGTGGGAGACGGACGGGTGCTGCTGGCGCTCTCCGGCGGCGTGGATTCCTCGGTGCTGGCCGCGCTTTTGAGCGAGGCCATCGGCAGTCAGCTTACCTGCGTCTTTGTCGATCACGGTCTGCTCCGCAAAAACGAAGGCGACGAGGTGGAGGCCGTCTTTGCCCCGCGCCCGCTGAACTTCCGCCGCGTCGATGCTGCCGATCGCTTTCTGGCGCGCCTGCGCGGCGTGACCGAGCCGGAAGAAAAGCGCCACATCATCGGGGAGGAATTCATCCGCGTCTTTGAGGCGGAAGCCGGGGAGATCGGTGCGGTCGACTATCTCGCCCAGGGGACGATCTACCCCGACGTGATCGAGTCCGGCCTCGGCCAATCCGCCGTGATCAAAAGCCACCACAATGTGGGCGGTCTGCCCGACTATGTGGATTTTAAAGAGATCCTTGAGCCGCTGCGTCTGCTCTTCAAGGACGAGGTGCGCCAGCTGGGGCGCGAGCTGGGGCTCCCGGAGAGCCTGGTCTCGCGCCAGCCCTTCCCCGGCCCGGGTCTCGCCATCCGCGTGATCGGCGAGGTGACGGCGGAAAAGCTCGCTCTGCTGCGCGAGGCAGACGCCATCTTCCGTGAAGAGATGGCAAGGGCCGGACTGGATCAGAC
>CAMHER010000242.1 GCA_946184215.1 uncultured Clostridia bacterium
CTGTACCGCGACGGCTATTATAACCGGGAGTGCGAAAACCCGAACCTGGCCGAGGCGATCGTGCTGAAAAACCGCAAGGGCCAGACCGGCACGGTCAACCTGACCTGGGTGCCGGAGTACACCACCTTCTACAGCGTGGAGAAGTACCGCGAAGATGAGTGATCCGCTGAAAAGCCGGCTTCTTCTGCCGCCTTCGGGCGCACGGGTGCTGTGCGCCGTCTCCGGCGGGGCGGACTCGATGTGTCTGCTCTCGCTGCTGCACGGCATGGGCTGCTATACGGTTGCCGCCGCGCATTTTGAGCACGGCATCCGCGCGGGGGAGAGCCTGCGCGACTGTGCCTTTGTCGAGGACTACTGCCGCGAAAAAGGCATCGCCTGCTTCACGGAGCATGGCGACGTGCCCCGCTATGCCGCGGAGAAAAATCTGGGGCTCGAGGCGGCGGCGCGGGAGCTGCGCTATGCCTTCCTCGAGAGAACCGCCGGGCGGGAGGGCTTTGACTGGATCGCCACGGCCCACAACGCCGACGACAATGCCGAGACCATGCTGCTCAACCTGGTGCGCGGGACTTCGCTCGCCGGACTTGGCGGCATTCCGCCCCGGCGCGGCAATATCATCCGGCCGCTGCTGAAGCTCACCCGCGCGGAGATCGAAGCCTATCTTGCCGAGAGCGGGACGCCTCACATGGAGGACAGCACGAACAGAGACGAAACGATCCGCCGCAACCGGATCCGCCATGCGGTCATGCCGGTGCTGCGCTCACTCAATCCGTCCTTTTCCGCCGCCGCCGGGCGGACGGCGGAGCTGCTGCGCTGTGACGAGGATTTTCTTTCCGCTCAGGCAGAGAGCTTCCTGACAGCTCACTTTGACGGGGAAAGCCTCTCCTGCGCCGCACTGAGCTCGCTCCACAGGGCCGTTTCCGGCCGCGCTGTTCGTGCGCTGCTGGGCCCCGGGACCGAGGAGAAGCATGTGCAGGCGGTGCTGAAGCTGTGCAAAAGCCGGGAGCGGCACGCGCTTGACCTTCCCGGTCACCGGGTACTCTGCGAGCGGGGAAGGCTGTATCTCGACCCGGAGGAGACCGCCGCCATCCCAGAGACGGAGCTCGCCCCGGGACAGAGCATTGTACTGCACGAGGCGGGCCTGGAGATCCGCTGCCTGCCTGCGGGAGGGGAAGAAATTCACAACTCGTTCAAGACTTATGTGCTGAAATGTGAGAGTATAAGCGGGAAGCTTTCCTTCTCCTCCCCGCGGCCGGGCGAGCATTACCGGCCAGCTCACCGTGGCTGCACCAAGACACTCAAAAGCCTTTTCGCCGAGCAGAACATGACCCGGCGCGAGAGGATCCTCACACCGGTATTCCGGGATGAGGCAGGCATCGTGCTGGTCCCGCCCTTCGGCGTTTCCGAGCGCTGTCTGCCAGACGGAAACGGCGGAGAGCTTCTTATCATGATCAAAAAACAATAACTTTTTGGGGGATTTATGGAGAAAGATATTCAGGAAATACTGATTTCGGAAGAAGAGATCCAAAAGCGCGTCTCTGAGGTCGGCGCGCAGATCACGCGGGATTTCAAGGACAAGGACCCGGTGTTCATCGGCGTGCTGAAGGGCTGCTTTATTTTCATGGCGGACCTGATGCGTTATGTGGACGTCAAGTGCTCCATGGACTTCATGGCGGTCTCGTCCTACAAGGGGACGACCTCCACCGGCGCGGTGAGCATTGACAAGGACCTCTCGGCCCCGATCGAGGGACGCCACGTGATCCTGGTGGAGGACATTCTCGACTCGGGCGTGACGCTCAATTATCTGAAAAACTACCTGATGGTCCGCAAGCCGGCCTCCATCACGATCGCCACGCTGATGGATAAGCCCTCGCGCCGCAAGGCGGACATTTACGCGGACTATTCCTGCTTCGAGGTGCCGGACGCCTTCGTCGTCGGCTACGGCCTCGACTATAACCAGCGCTACCGCAATCTGCCGTATATCGGCGTGCTGAAAAGCGAAATATACACGTAACCCCTTTACACACAAGCCAAGCGATTAGATAGGATGTGACCCACGTTTGAAACCTGAACGCAACAGAACAAGAGAGATCGGCTTTTACGTGCTGATCCTGGTCATTCTCGCCGCCACGGTTTTTTCCATGCTCGGCGGGAAGAAACAGGAAGAGCTGACATATTCCGACCTGGTTGACCTTTTCAAGGCTGAAAAGGTACAGTCCTTTGTCACCCGCGGCGACGAGATCGTTCTCGAGCTGCGCACCGGCGAAAAGGACGGCGAGGGCGAGGAGATCACCGAGACGAAAGCGGTTGCGCTTTACAGCTTTTCCGTTTTCTATGAAGATTTTCACGAGCTGATCGCCCAGCAGCACGAAGAGGGCATTATCGAAACCTATGATTACAAAGAAGGCTTTGTCGTCCCGTGGTGGGTGGGCCTCCTGCCGTATATCATCCTCATCGCGCTGGCGATGTGGTTCTGGTCGTCGATGATGAAGCAGGCCGGCGGCGGCACCGGCGGCTTTGCGAAATTCAGCAAGGCGCGCACCCGTCTCGGCAGCGAGGAGAAGGACAAGAAGACCTTTGCCGACGTGGCGGGCTGCGAGGAGGAAAAGGAAGAGCTGCGCGAGATCGTTGACTTCCTGCGCGACCCCAAGGCCTATACCGCCATGGGCGCGCGTATCCCCAAGGGCGTGCTGCTCGTCGGCCCTCCGGGCACGGGCAAGACCCTGCTGG
>CAMHER010000243.1 GCA_946184215.1 uncultured Clostridia bacterium
CCCGGCGCAATGGACAACTCCCTTTGCGCCGCGCGCGGTTCCCCTTGACAATCCTTTTCCCGTTTAGTACTATTTTTTTATCCTATACTGAAAAAAGGTGGTCGGAACGATGAAAAGAGCTCTCTCGCTTTTGCTCTGTCTGCTGCTTGTCTTCCCGCTGCTTACCGGCTGCGGCGCGCCCAAGGCCGCGGAGAGTGCGCCGGAGGAGGGCGGCGAAGTGCGCCTGACAGACGCGCTGCTGCGCTCGGATTTTGTGTGTGAGGACAACAACCGTGTCTTTTACGAGATCTTTGTCGGTTCGTTCTCCGACAGCGACGGCGACGGCACGGGGGACCTGCGCGGCATCATCAACCGCATGGACTATCTCAACGACGGCGATCCCAATTCCGGCAGGAGTCTCGGGATCGAAGGCATCTGGCTGACGCCGATCTTTTCTTCTCCCTCGTATCACAAATACGACGTGACGGACTACTATACCGTTGACCCGGCCTTCGGCAGCGCGGACGATCTGAAGGAGCTTTGCGAGCTTTGCGAGGAACGCAACGTCAAGCTGATCCTGGACCTGCCCATCAATCACACCGGGGCGCTGAACAAATGGTTTTCCGAATTTAAGACCGCCCACCGCGCCGGGAACACCGCAAGCGAGCGCTATGACTTCTATACCTGGTGCGCCGGGCGCGAGAACATCCCCGCCGGGCGGAGCTTCCGGCAGATCGACGGGACGGATGATTATTACGAGTGCAACTTCTCCGGCGACATGCCGGAGCTGAACTTTGACAGCGCCTCCGTGCGCGCCGAGACCCTCGCGATCGCCAAATACTGGCTCGATCTGGGTGTGGACGGCTTTCGCTTCGATGCGGTGAAATATGTCTATTACGGCGACCACGGCTCCAGCGCCGACTTCTGGCAGTGGTATTCCGACGAGCTGCGCGCGCTTAAGGACGATATCTATCTCGTCGGCGAGGTGTGGGACAGCGACGGTGTGACCGACGTCTATTACGGCGCGCTCAACTGCTTTGACTTTACCGTGGCCCAGGCGGAGGGCCTGATCGCCAAGGCCGCGGCAGGCAGCGGCGTGAACAATCTGACAAGCTATACCGAGGGTTATCTCGGGAGAGTGCGCGCGCTGCGCTCTGACGCCACGATCGTGCCCTTTATCGCCAATCACGACATGGACCGCGCGGCGGGCTTTCTGCCCGTAACCAACGGGCGGATGAAGATGGCTGCCAACCTCTATCTGCTCGGCCCCGGCTCGCCCTTCCTCTACTACGGCGAGGAGCTGGGCATCAAGGGCTCCCGCGGCGGGTCGAACACCGACGCCAACCGCCGTCTCGCCATGCTCTGGGGCGACGGCGACACCGTGTCCGATCCCCCCGGCGCGGACTATCCGGCGTCAAAGCAGACCGCCGCTCCCGCCGCCGAGCAGATCGCGGATGCAAACAGCCTCTACACCTATTACAAAACGCTGCTGATGATCCGCCATGCCAACCCGGAGATCGCCCGGGGCGAGTACACCGCGGTCAGGAGCGAGAGCAAGGTGGGCGGCTTTGTTTCGGCATATCGCGGCCAGGCGGTGTGCGTGCTGCACAACGCCACGCTGGACGAGCAGAGCTTTGACCTCTCCTCGCTCACGGGCCACGACTTTACCGTGATCGCGGCGGCCATCGGCCAGGGTGATGCCGCGCTGGACGGCAGCGTGCTGACGCTCGGCCCCCAGACCAGCGTCGTGCTGCGGGAGAAATAAACCAAAGGCTACAAAATCAAACAGCTCAGCAGCCCGGCGGGTGATCCCGCCGGGCTGCTGAGCTTGTAAAAAAATATCCTCGCCCGCCTGTCAACTCATGCGCAGCATGTCTTTTCTGATGAAAGCTTTTAATCAGAAAACAGTATCAGGGCAGGATCTGTTCCGTCAGAGCGCTCGACGCCGTTTGTCCGGTGAGGGGCAGCTCGGCATAGCAAGAGCTCTCCGGCATGGGGAGCGACTGCATATAGGCGTGCATCGCCTCCGCCACACGCTTGCCGTTTGCCACCGCTTCCACCACGGTGCGGGCCCCCTGGGCCGCGTCGCCGGCCGCAAACACGCCGGGACGGGAAGTCCTGCCGTCCTCGTCCGCGATCAGAAGGCCGGATGGCTTGGTGCCGATGTCCTTTGTGCTGCTGACAATGCTGCCGCCCAGCTCCTGGCTCACCGCCACGATGACGCCGGTGCAGGGATAGCGTTTTTCCGAGCCGGGGATCGCACGCAGCTTTCCGTCCTCGCCCCACTCGCTGTCGGCAAAGACCACGCTGTCCTCCAGGATCTCCACCGGGATCTTCATCATCTCAAAGTTTACGCCCTCCAGCTTGGCATAGCTGGATTCATACTGGCTGGCGGAGATCTGATCGCGGCGGTTGAACACGGTGACGTACTGCGCCCCGTTCCGGATCGCCGTGCGGGCGCAGTCCATGGCCGAGTTGCCCGAGCCGATGACGATCACGCGCTCGCCCAGGCGGAAGGCTGCGGGAGAGGCCAGATAGTTGATGGCAAAGGCCACATGGCCCAGGCTCTCGCCCTTGATGTGGAGAGAGCGCGGCTTCCAGAGACCCGCGCCGACGAAGACGCTCTGATACCCGTCTCGGAACATGTCGTCAATGGTGATCGAGCCGCCGACGGTGGTATTGGGCCGGAACTGGATCCCCTTGAGTTCCAGATGGCGGTAGGCAAAATCGTCCAGCACCGCGTCGGG
>CAMHER010000244.1 GCA_946184215.1 uncultured Clostridia bacterium
CCCGAAAAAGCCTGTTGTACCAGGCTTTTTCGGACGACGGGTTATTGTACTCGAGAGATTCATTTAGTTAAGGATACAAATAACCGAAACTCACGCTTACGATACTTCCAAATATGATTTTGGAGGTATATCCATGAAAACGCAAAAATCCTTTTATGTGCAAAATGGCGGCACTTATACACAGGTCGGCGATGTGCTCCTTCCTAACCTTACCATTGGAGAAGTTGAACTGCCGCCCATCGGCAAATTTGGCCGGATGCGGAAACACTACTTAAAAGAGCACCGTCCGGTACTGTACTCTAATCTATTTCTGTCCGGGACACTGTTTCAGCATTTGGTCGAGATCGATGAAGCCTGTGTGGAGCGAGTGGAACTGCTTATCCGCCAGATGGCAGAGCGCGAAGGCGTGACCGAACAACTGAAAGCGGCTGAGCAGATGGAATGGGTGCGCCGCATGAACAGCATCCGGAACCGAGCGGAAGAGAGCGTGCTGAACGACCTTGTTTACTGCTGAGAGGGTGCCGAGATGCTGATTCTTGAAGAGCTCTATCTCGGCGATGTGCGCCCAAGCGAGCGCAGCTTCAAGCGAAACACTCCATATGCGAAAGCTCTGGATAACCTCGTAAAAGTAGGGGACGAGCTGACCGATACGCTCACCGAAAAGCAAAAGGAGATGTTTGAGGACTACATGACCGCCCAGTGGGAGCTCAACGTGCCCACCGATTGCGAGACTTTTATCTACGCGCTTCGTTTGGCTGCGAAGATCATACTGGATATCCTGACGGACGGGCAGATGAAAGAAATCTGATCCATCTCAAAACCAAACAGTTGACTGGCATGGCTCATACAGATTTGTATAAGCCATGCCCGGTTTTAGCTTTTACAGTCTCATTTTTGCCTGCCGAGGAATGCCAGACTCTTCTTGGGCTGGCACTCTCTGGTGGAACTGTCGGCAATCAGGCAGAAGGGCATGGGAAAGCCCTTCTGCCACTCAAAATTGTCCATCCGACTCCAATACATATACCACTTGGCCGGAACGGCGAGACAGTTGGGTGCATATTTACATCTGCCTGTCTCGCTATAAACCCTCTTCCGAAAGCGAATGATTTATGGTAAAATCATCTCGACAACTCAGGATTAGAGGAGATGATAAAATGCAGTCAGATTTCTGGATCATGAGACCTTTCAACATGCTTTTTATCGCGTCTTTCGTTTTATTCCTGTTATTGCTCATCATCGCAAGTTTTCTTTTGCATAATAAGACTGCAAAAACTAAGGATGCTGTCCTGATCACAGCCTGTGTGATCACATTGATCGGATTCGTCATCTACAAGATTTGTCTCTCACACGATCGCGATTTCAACGTTATTACTGCCAGCATGGGAGGCTTCAACTGGTGGGGTGAGCTGCCACTGCAGCTTTGCAATATCAACATGCTGATGATTCCGATCGCCGTGTGGAAGAAAAGCCGTCCGCTGGCATGCTTCTGTTTCTTCCTCGGCCCGCTGGGTGCGCTGATGGCCCTGATAATGCCGGGCAACGGTTTTAATGGCTATCCGATATTCCTGCCGCGTATGCTCGGCTATTATGGAACGCATTTTATGGTCGCGATTGAGGGGCTGGCGCTGGTAACATTCGGCATGTTCCGCCCCAAACTCCGAGATTTGCCCCGTGCGATCCTGGCAGCATTCCTGATAGCTTTTGCTATTTTCTGTTTCAATATGCTGCTCCGCTGGACCGGGCTGCATCCGAAAGCAAATTATTTCTTTTCTGTGGAGACGGAGGGAAACCCTCTTCTTGAAATCTTTTACGGTTGGATTCCTGTCCCATTCCTTTACCTGATGCCATCCATCGTTATCCTTGGGGTGTACATGCTTGCAATTACGCTTCCTTTTGAGTTGACCGAACGCAAGAAAAAAGCGCGTAACGATAATCACGTTAATTGAAGAAGAGAAAGACGGGAGAACAGGATTCTCTTTATCGTGCCCTACCCCGACGGGAAAGAACAGGCGCTGCCAATCAGCCGCGACGAAAAAGATCCCCCACTTTTGGATTCCCATACTCCGGAAATCCAAAAGTGGGGGTCTGTGTTAATCTGGGCACTCTTCCCATGCATTACTTATGCCGCCCTTAACAATCCTGTAAATCACGGCATGCTCAGCCTATTCGGCCCTGGCCGATACAGCGCGGTCATTGTGTAAATGTGCCGTATCCGGCAACTGCTTCATCTATCGTTATTTCGCCCGTTCCGACAAGATAACCGGCCAGCCTCAACTGGATGACCGCGTCATCCGACAATCCGAAAACTTCCGGCGACAGGATCCGGGATTCCGGAACGGTCCCTAATGCGGCGTACATGCTGTTAAAAGACAGGTCCTTCGTCGGCGATATCAGCCCCTTGTTCTGCGCCATCTCGTTCAGTTCCCGCGGCGTGATCAGAAAACGCATAAATTCGTTGGCCATGTCCAGATTTGAACTGTCTTTGTTGACAGAGAACTGCAGATTCGGCATGTCAAGGAAATATGCGCCTTCCTCCGACATGGGAACAGGGGCAAAGGTGTAGGTAAAGGGCTTGGCGATAAAGGCCTCAGAACGGCTCTCCCGTTTCTTTGTCCCGGACACTGCGTCACCGGAGCAGAGCATCATGGGCACGTCCCCTTCAAAGAAGCGAAGGATCACGGCGTCATAGTTGTTTTCAATCTCCG
>CAMHER010000245.1 GCA_946184215.1 uncultured Clostridia bacterium
ATCGTTGATAAAGACGACGACAATGCAGATGATCCCGAACTGTTCTTCCTGGACGGAAACGAGATCGACCTGGACGAAATTCTTTCCACGCTTTTCATCCTGGACATGGATACCAAATTCCTTTGCCGGGAGGACTGCAAGGGCCTTTGCCCGCGCTGTGGAAAGAATCTCAACCTCGGCCCCTGCGGCTGCGGAAAAGAAATTGATCCAAGATTTGCTGTGCTTGAGCAGCTTTTGGATACGTGACCCGCGCAAATACAAAACATAGCTGCTCATAAACAGCTGTCAGCAGGAGGTGTCAACATGGCAGTCCCGAAAGGAAAGGTATCGCGTCAGAGACGTGATAAGAGACGTTCTTCCACCTGGAAGCTCACGCCCCCCAGCATCGTAAAGTGCCCCAACTGCGGCGCTTTCTGCATGCCTCACCGTGCGTGCAAGGCCTGCGGCCAGTACAAGGGCCGTACGGTCATCAATGTTGAGGAAAGCAAGTAAGACTTTGCGAAACAGTAAGACTGTGTAAAACGAGGAGAGGGCGACCTTTCCTCGTTTTGCGTAAATAAGCATTTGCGGTCCGGCATATACGTGTCGGAAAACAGTTTGCCGGAGAGAAGGTGAGGACGACGCAAAATCAGATCAAGTCGATTGACTTCAACAGTCCGCTGCGCGGCCGCGCCGCCGTCGGAGACAGTCTGGTGTCGATCAACGGCAATCGGATCGTAGACGTATTGGACTATAAGTTCTTCGCCTACGACAGCGTGCTGAAGGTCGTGCTGCGCCGCACAGACGGAGAGGAATATGCTATTACGGTGCGAAAGGCCGAGGGCGGCGACCTGGGGCTGGAATTTGAAAGCTATCTGATGGACCGCGCGCGCTCCTGCGCCAACAACTGCGTGTTCTGCTTCATCGACCAGCTGCCCAGGGGAATGCGCCCGACCATGTACTTTAAGGACGATGACGCGCGGCTGAGCTTTCTTCTCGGCAACTACATCACGCTGACAAACCTTTCCCAAAGAGAGATCCAGCGTATCATTGACCTGCATATCAGTCCGATCAATGTCTCGGTCCATACGACGGACCCGGTTCTGCGCTGCGAGATGCTGCGCAATCCGCGCGCCGGCGAGAGCATCGAGACCATGCGCCGCTTTGCCGAGAGCGGCATTGTGATGAATTGCCAGATCGTCTGCTGCCCGGGCTTGAACGACGGGGCGGCCCTTGATCGCACAATGCGCGATCTGGAGGCGATGTATCCCGGCGTTCACAGCGTTTCGATCGTTCCCGTGGGGCTGACAAAATTCCGCGAAGGTCTCTACCCGCTCACGCCCTTTACGCCCGCGCACGCTGCGGAGACGATTGAGCAGGTCACAAAATTCGGCGATCTGTGCCTGAAAAAGCACGGAACGCGGATCTTCTTCTGCGGCGATGAGATGTATCTCAAGGCCGGACTGGAGCTGCCGTCGGATGAGTTTTACGAGGAGCATACCCAGCTGGAAAACGGCGTGGGGATGATCCGGCTGCTGGAGACGGAGTTTCGCTCGGCGCTGCGTCTTTCCGACGGGGTGGACGGTGTGCCGTTTTCCATCGCCTGCGGGACTTCAGCAGCACCCTTTTTCAGAAAGCTTGTTGCAATGGCAAGCGAGCGCTATCCGGAACTGGACGGGGAGGTCTACGGCATCGAGAACGACTTTTTCGGCCGCAGCATCAATGTCTCCGGACTGGTGACGGGCGGCGATCTGATCGCTCAGCTCAAGGGAAAACGGCTTGGAAAACGGCTTTTTATCTCACAGAATATGCTGCGCCGCGAGGAGATGGACTTTCTCGACGACGTCAAACTTTCCGAGGCAGCAGATGCGCTCGGACTTCCGATCTATCCCATCGAGCAGGACGGATTCGCGCTTTTCGACGCGATCGCCGGAGAACTGCCTGTGATCCGCGAAGGTGTGACGGGACGGGCGGAAGAATACTATCAATACAATCAAAACGGATAAGGAGGGGGATAGAGATGGCAAAACCTTTGGTGGCGATCGTCGGCCGGCCGAACGTAGGCAAGTCGATGCTCTTCAACCGTCTGGTGGGAAAGCGTCTCTCCATCGTGGAGGATACCCCCGGCGTCACCCGCGACAGGCTGTATGCCGAATGTGAGTGGTGCGGAAGAACATTTGATATAGTGGACACAGGCGGCATTGAGCCCAGCACTGACAGCGAGATTCTGCTGTTCATGCGGGAGCAGGCGCAGATCGCCATTGACGCGGCGGACGTGATCGTGCTGGTCACGGATATCCGCACCGGTGTGACGGCGGCGGACAAGGACGTGGCCAATATGCTGCTGCGCTCCCGCAAGCCGGTCGTGCTTGCCGTGAACAAGGCGGACTCCACCGGCCCGGAGGATCCCGCCGTATATGAGTTCTATGAGCTCGGATTGGGCGACCCCATCGCCGTAAGCGCCGTGCACGGACATGGCACCGGCGAGCTGCTGGACGCTTGCCTTGCCCATTTGCCGCCCCGGGAGGAAGAAGAGGAAGAGGACGACAGCATCAAGGTCGCCGTGATCGGCAAACCGAATGTGGGCAAGTCCTCACTTATCAACTGTATCCTGGGCGAGAAGCGCGTGATCGTCAGCAACGTGGCGGGAACGACACGCGACGCCGTCGACACGCCCTTTGAAAACGACAAGGGCAAGTACGTCTTTATCGACACGGCCGGCA
>CAMHER010000246.1 GCA_946184215.1 uncultured Clostridia bacterium
TCGGATACGGCGGTTTTGATATCTCCCAGTTCCTCCAGTGTCGGGTCAAGCTGTGCGGCAAAAGCCGCCGTTGCGCTGCGCGCAAAGAACTCATTGCTGCTTCTGCTTGGAAACTCAAGCTTTATGTAGTTTTCTCCCTTCATAACTTCTCCTTTTCAAATGATTGAACTGACGGCCAGGAGCTTACCGATTCCTGCCGCCTCCAGGACCTTCTGCGGCTGCTCCGACGCGTTTTCCACCAAAACGATCCCTCCGTGCGTCCGCATTTTCTTTCCTGTGCTGATAATGACAGCGATTCCGGATGAATCCATAAATGTCAGGCCGGAAAGATCGATCGCGCACTCTCGCGGCATGTTGTCGTCGATCAGTTCATTGATCGTGCGGATCACGCCGCCCGCCTCGTGGTGATCAAGCTCGCCAGACAGATAGACCGTCAGTCTGCCGCCGGAATAAGATGCTGCGTATTTCATCTTTATACTCTCCCAAAAAAGAATGGCACCGCACTTGCGTGCGATGCCATTATAAGCTCTTATCCCGGCGGCTTTCGTCGAAGGCCGTCTGTGGGAAATAATTTAGATGCCGAGGCCGGCAAGGGAAGCCTTGAGGTTTTCAATCAGCGCTTCCAGTTTCGCTTTTTTCTCGCGTTCGGCATTTACAACGTTCTCAGGCGCTCTTGTCACAAAGTTCTCGTTGGAAAGCTTGGCAATCTGTCCGGCCAGCTGCTTTTCGGCGTTGGCAAGTTCTTTCTCCATTCTCGCCTTCTCTTTCTCCATGTCGACGAGTTCTGCCATTGGCATGAACATGCGGGCGTTGTCCGTTACAACCGATACCATTCCGTCGGTCGTCTCGGGCGGCGCGGAAAGAACGGATACTTCGCTGGCATAGGCCAGCTTGCAGATATAGCTGATACCGGCTTCAAAGGCTGCCGTGCGTTCGGTCGCGATGATCAGATGCGCTTTTCTCGACGGCGGGACATTCATCTCGCTGCGTCTGGCGCGGACGGCCTTGATGGCCGCCATGACCATCTCGAAATTCTGCTCGTCCTCGGGGAAGTCAAGCTCCTGCTTAAATTCCGGATAACGTTCGATCATCAGCGCTTCGCCCTCATGCGGCAGCGCCTGCCAGATTTCTTCCGTGATGAAGGGCATAAACGGGTGGAGCAGCTTCAAGATCTCAGTGAGAACATAGAGCAGCACCTTCTGGGCGGCAAGTTTGCTCTCCTCATTCTCACTGTTGAGGCGCGGTTTGGTCAGCTCAATATACCAGTCACAGTAGCTGTCCCATATAAAATCATAGATTTTGCCCGCAGCCACGCCAAGTTCATAGCTGTCCATGTTGTCACAGACCTCACGAACCACGTCATTGAGCTTGGAGAGGATCCACTTGTCTTCGATCTCCAGCTTCTCGGGCAGTTCGTTTTTCTCGATCGTGAGATTCATCATCACGAAGCGGGAGGCGTTCCAGATCTTGTTGCAGAAGTTGCGCATCGCCTCGCACTTTTCGACATAGAAACGCATGTCGTTTCCGGGCGAGTTACCGGTGATCAGGTTGTAGCGCAGCGCGTCCGCACCGTACTGGTCGACCATATCGAGCGGGTCGATGCCGTTGCCGAGGGACTTGGACATCTTCCGTCCCTGACTGTCGCGCACAAGGCCGTGGATGAACACCGTGTGGAACGGAATCTCGTCCATCTGCTCCATGGCAGAAAAGATCATGCGGGCAACCCAGAAGAAGATGATGTCATATCCCGTGACCATGACAGAGGTCGGGTACCAGTAACCGAGCTCCGGCGTCTTTTCCGGCCAGCCCATCGTGGAGAAGGGCCAGAGGGCGGAGGAAAACCAGGTGTCCAGCACGTCTTCCTCCCGATGGATATGCTTGCTGTGGCAGTGAGCGCACTCGGTCGGATCCTCGCGGGAAACGGTGATCTCGCCGCAGTCGTCGCAGTACCAGGCCGGAATCTGGTGACCCCACCAGAGCTGGCGGGAGATGCACCAGTCATGCACGTTCTCCATCCAGTTCAGATAGGTCTTGGAGAAGCGATCCGGCACGAACTTGATCCGGCCGTCCTTCACGACCTCAATGGCCTTCTTGGCCAGCGGTGCCATCTTGACGAACCACTGCGGGCTGGTCAGCGGCTCAACAACCGTGCCGCAGCGATAGCAGCAGCCGACGTTGTGGCTGTACGGCTCGACCTTGACGAGATAGCCCTGCTCCTCGAGATCGGCCACAATGGCCTTGCGGCACTCGTAACGGTCCATGCCGTTGTATTTACCGCCGTTGATGATCTTCGCGTCCTCGTCGATACACTGGATCTGTTCCAGGTTATGGCGCAGACCGACCTCATAGTCGTTCGGGTCGTGGCAGGGCGTCATTTTCACAGCGCCGGTCCCGAAGCCCAGCTCTACATAGTCATCCGCCACGATCGGCAGCTTTCTTCCGACCAGCGGGAGGATGGCGTTTTTGCCGACAAGGTGCGTATAGCGCTCGTCCGCGGGGTTGACTGCAACACCGGTGTCGCCCAGCATCGTCTCGGGACGCGTGGTGGCAATAATAAACTCCTCGTCCGAGTCCTCGATCGGATAACGGATATGCCAGAAGCTGCCGGGGATGTCCTTGTATTCCACCTCAGCGTCGGAGAGGGCGGTGCGGCAGTGGGGGCACCAGTTGATGATGCGGCTGCCCTTATAGATCAGGCCCT
>CAMHER010000247.1 GCA_946184215.1 uncultured Clostridia bacterium
CGCAGACCTATGTGCTGGCGCATTACAGCGACGTAGTCGCGGATCTGGTCAAGGGGGAATATCGCGAGTGGCGCGAGACCATGGAGCAGTGCCTTGTGGCGATCTACGGCCCGGAAGTCGGACACCGTGAGGCTGAGGCCATGATGATCCTCATTGCCGGTACCTTCATCTGCAACTACAACGGCGCGCTGACCGGCGAGATCAGCGACAATATTATCGGATATCTGGGAAATCTGACTCACTCATAAAACAAAGGATGATTCCATGAAGATTCATGTGCTGCAGTGCGGAAGCATCCGCGTCGATCCGACCGTGCCCTTCGGCAAGCGGCTCGACCTGATCGAAGCGGCAAAGCAGCTCACTGCGGCGGATAAGAACAGGATCACGCTTCCCGTTTTCACCTATCTGATCGAGCACCCACAGGGACTTATCCTCGTGGACACCGGCTGGTGCCGGGAGATAAGCCCGGACGGTGTGTATGACCCGAAGGCGGCCGCGGCGGTCCTCCCGTCGCAAATGGCGGCGCTCTTTCATCCCTTCGTTCCGAAAGGGATGGCGATCCACGAGCAGCTGGCGGGCATGGGCATTGGGCCGGAGGATCTGGACTATGTGCTGCTGACGCACCTCGACGTCGACCATGTGGCGGGGCTAAGGCATGTGAGCAAAGCCAAGCACATCGTTCTGCCGGAATATGAATACTATTGGTCCTGCCGCACCGTATACAAGATCCGGCAGCCGCAGGAGCTTTGGATCCAATACCCCATGGAGCGCCCGTATTACCGGGGCTCGTCACTCGGCCCGAACCATTGGGTCATTGATCTGTTCGGAGACGAGAGCATCCAGCTGGTCAATGTGCCCGGTCATACGGAAGGCCAGGCGGCGATCGTGATCCGAAACGGCGGTAGATTTGTTCTTCTGACGGCAGACGCGGCTTTTTCCCCACGCAACTGGCAGGAGAACATCGTGCCCGGCTTCGGCTTTGCCCGTGATTTTCAGAGGAAAAGCCTCCGCTGGATTGCGGACATGGCCGCAGACCCTGGCTGCGCAGCCGTGCTGTGCAGTCATGATCCGGAGGTCAAACCGGGGATTATTACCTTATAAATAGGCGAAAACTTTTCATACACCATGATTGGCCGGGAGTGATACCACAGAAGTATCATTCCCGGCCATTTTTACTACCATTTTTCAAATCCGAAACGCGCAGATACCGTTTGCCCCGACGATTGATACCATCGTCGGGAAAAGCGGTATCTGCGTTCACCATTTCTGATACCAAAGGAGGTTTTACCGTGACAGAAGATGAAAAGAAGCTGCTTCAAGCCAAGCACCGCATGGAGGAAGCGCAGGCGAGGAACCGCGTCAAGGAACGAAAGGCCAGGACGCGGCGGCTGATCCAGGAAGGAGCTGTATTCGAGAAGCACTTTCCGGCAGCCAGGCACATGGAGCTGGACGAACTGGACAATGCATTACGCGAGATCTTTCCATAACGGGAGTGGGGGCGTTCCGGGAAACCGGAGCGTCCTTCTTTTTTTATCCCGAAGGGCGCACTTACTCACCACCGGCTAAAGGCCGGCGGTGGTACTGCCGCTTCGCGCCAGCTGTGCGCTCTGCGAGGCGGATTGCGCTCTCTGCGGAGAGCGCCAGACAATGCTGCCGAGACTGCGGTCCCGATCATCATTGTCTGCGCGAAGGGATCGGTGCGCCGTTCCCTCCGCTTGCGAAAACCTGCCACCGGCAGCTTTGTCGCAGAGGCAGGGTCGGACATGTTTGGCCGCCCCTGCATTCTCTTTCACGAAAGAGAATCAGAAAGGATTGGAGGTGAAAACGATTGGCCATTTACCATTTGGAGGCGAAGGTCATCAGCCGAGGGACAGGTCGTTCTGCCTGCGCGGCTTCGGCTTACATGAGTTGCTCCGCCATCTACAACGACTATGACGGCGTTCAGCACGACTACACGCGCAAACAGGGGCTCGTCTGGTCGAACGTCTTCCTCCCGGATTGCGCCCCAGTGGAATGGCAGGATCGCGCTGTCTTGTGGAACTCTGTCGAGGAAACTGAGAAAACGAAAGACAGCAGACTGGCCCGTGAGTTCGTCGTGGCGTTGCCTGTTGAGCTTGGCAAGCTGGACTGGATCAATCTGCTGTCAAAGTTTATCTATCAGCAATTTGTCAACGAGGGCATGTGCGCGGACGTGGCGATCCACGATCCCGACCCGCCCGGCCACAATCCCCATGCCCATATCCTGCTGACAGTCCGGCCTCTGAATCCGGACGGCACTTGGCAGTATAAAACGGAAAAGGAATATTTCTGTGTGCGAAACGGCGAGGAACGCGGCTTTACCGCCGCCGAGTTCAAAGAGGCGCAGGCAGACGGCTGGGAGAAACAGTATCCGTACAAGGTCGGCAGGAAGAAGGAATATATGGCACCTTCTGAAGCCGAGGCAAAAGGATATACCCGTCTCTCCAAACATCCGAAGAGCACGAAATTCGGCAGGCAGAACCCTATCTCCGAGCGCTGGAACAGTGAGGAACAGCTTGTCCTATGGCGGGAAGCCTGGGCCAATGCGGTCAACCGTTCTCTGGAACGGCACGGCTTTGACGAGCGTGTGGATCACCGGAGCTTCGCCGAGCAGGGGCGTGATGAGCAGCCGACGA
>CAMHER010000248.1 GCA_946184215.1 uncultured Clostridia bacterium
GACGCCGTCATCTGCGGCAGCATGGGCCCCGAAGCCCACGCGGCGCTGCTCGGCTACGGCATCATCCCGGTCGCCGGCTACTGCGGCGACGCCGACACGGCGGCCCAGCTTCTCGTCATCGGCCAGCTCCCCACCTCCGACGGCGGCGGATGCTCCGGCGGCTGCGGCGGATGCAGCGGCTGCCACGGCGGCGGGGAAGAAGGCGAGGGCGGCTGCGACTGCGGCTGCGGCTGCTGAAAAAACGAAAAAACGAAAAAGAGACAGTTCATTTGAACTGTCTCTTTCCTTTTCCTGTGGCATAAGCCCGTCCGAAGGAGCATATCCTATAACGGGTGATGAAATGAAAAGCGGAAAAATCAAATGGAAACAGCTTGTGATCTGTATCGCGATCCCGCTGGCTGTGGGAGGCCTTGCGGCACTTCTGACCCGCGGCGGCATGGAGGATTATGGTGAGGTCTACAAGCCGCTGCTCTCGCCGCCGGCCTGGGTCTTTCCGGTGGTATGGTCGATCCTGTATGTTATGATGGGCCTGGCGAGCTATCTGGTCTATACCTCCACTGCCTCGCCTGAGCGGATCCGTCGCGCGCTGACGGCCTATGCCCTCCAGCTTGGGGCCAACTTCATCTGGCCGCTGCTGTTCTTCACGCTTGAGATCTATCTCATCGCGTTCATCTGGCTGATCGTGCTCTTCGCGCTCGCGCTTGTGTGCGCGCTCCGCTTCGGCTATATCGACGCGCGCGCCGGAAAGCTGATGGTACCGTATCTCGTGTGGCTGTTTTTCGCGGCCTATCTCAACCTCGGGGTCTACTTGTTGAATTGACCGAAATTTAACAGAGATTTTTGTGCTGCTTTCACAAAGGAAGCGGCACATTCTTTTTTTGCCATACAAAACACCTTAAAATTTATACAGATCGTCAAAAATGTCTAAACACGAAGAGAAGCACAATCCGGTTAGCAAACGCTAACGCCGGCCTTTCCCAAACTCTGTCAGGACGCACCGACGGGCGCGTTTTCCTTGCATAAAGGGGGTGCCCTGTGTTAAAATGTAGCTAATCTGTAATAGTATAACCATTCGTATGCACATTGCACGAAAAAGGGGGACTGGAATATGGAGAATAAAGCCAAGATCCTTACGGTCGCAGGCAAAGGCGGCGTGGGAAAGACCTCGATCTGCGCCTGTATCGTGCGGCTTCTTGCCGAGAAATACCCCGACAAGAAGATCCTTGCGATCGACGCTGATCCGGCCGTCGGCCTGTCCGTTGCTCTTGGCGTGGACGTGAAGCTCACGCTCGACGATATTCGGCAGAGCATCGTCGACAGCGTGGAAAACGGCGACACCAAGGAAGCGCTCGAACTGCTCAGCGAGGCGCGCTTCCGCATGTTCGACGCGCTGGTTGAAATGCCGGGCTTCGCCTTTCTGGCCATCGGCCGGCCGGAGAGCTCCGGCTGCTACTGCAAGGTGAATTCCTACCTCAAGGAGGTCATCGGCATCCTCGCCAACAGCTTTGACTATGTGGTGATCGACGGCGAGGCCGGGATCGAGCAGATCCAGCGCCGCGTCATGGAAAAGGTCACGCACCTGCTGCTCATCACGGATCAGAGCAAGAAGGGCGCCCAGGTCATCACCACGATCAAGCAGGTGGCAGACGAGCTGATTTCCTATGAGAAGATCGGCTGCATCATCAACCGCGTGACCAATCCCGAGCTGGTTGAGCTCACCGACAGCCCGGTGGAGATTCTCTCCGCCATTCCCGCGGACAACACCTTTGCCGCCAACGACATCAAGGGCAGAAGCGTTATGGAGCTTCCCGCGGATTCCGTTATGCTCAAGGGAGTGAAGGAAGCACTCCACAAAATAGAAATTCTATAAGAAGAGGTGTAACATTTGAAAGATCTTAAGCATCTGATCTATTTCGAAAAACTGCTTGAGAGCGCCAACAACGAGCTGGTCCAGCAGGCGCAGGCGGACGGCGGCATCTGCCTGGGCTACACCTGCTATCATGTGCCCGAGGTCCTGCTCAACGTTGACAAATGCTTCTCGGTACGTCTGCGCGCACCCAACACCGGTTCGATCGACATTGCGACCTACTACATGTCCAACTACACCTGCGAGTTCGCCAGAGCTCTGGTCGAACGCGGCATTGAGGGCGGCTACCAGTTCCTTGACGCGATGATCGGCGTCGACGCCTGCTCCATGATGAACCGCGCAATGGAGCATTTCGAGATCCTGAAAATCAATGAAAAGCCCAACTTCTTTGTTACCCACTGCGACATCCCCTTCAAGGTCACCGACTATACCCTCGACAGCTATGAAAAGCAGATGCGCATCCATGTGCTCGACCAGCTGACGGAAAAGTTCGGCGTCGACACCTCTGACGCCGCCATCCGCGAGGCTGTGAAGGAGCACAACGAGGTCTGCTCGATCATCTCCGAGATCGGCCAGATGCGCAAGCTGGACAATCCCATCATCACGGGCTATGAATTCCATGTGATCAACCTGGTCTCCTACACCTGCCCGAAGCACCTGATCCTCCCGTATCTGCGCGAGACGCTCGAAGAGCTGAAAAAGCGCAAGCCCGACAAGAAGAGCCCCTTCCGCGCCCGCGTGGCGATCGTCGGC
>CAMHER010000249.1 GCA_946184215.1 uncultured Clostridia bacterium
GCCATGGCCGTCTCCGTGACGGCAAAATACATGGCGCAGAACAACAAAACGATTGCAATGATCCATGGCAATCGACTGCCATCATCCATAATGTGGATATCCATCTCCTTGTTGAACAAATTAACAGTGATTATAGCATAATACAGGCAGGCCGTCAATATTCCGTGCCTTTTTGATCCGTTTTTTCCGCCAGAAGATCCAGACACATGTAAGTCGCGCCCTCCATCGGGCTGTCGTTGTAGCGCCCGATCTCCCGGAAGCCGAGGGAGCGGTACAGCCCCTGCGCCGCCTGCAGGAAGGGCAGGGTGTCCAGCAGCATCTGCCCGTAGCCGGCGGCCCGGGCGGCGGCAATGATGCGTCCGGCCATGTCGCGGCCCAGGCTCAGGCCGCGGAAGGCGGGCCGGATATACATGCGTTTGAGCTCGCACCGGCCCTTGTCCAGCTTCTTCATGCCGCCGCAGCCCGCAATCCTGCCGTCGACGCGCAGCAGAAGAAGGCAGCCCTCCGGCGGGCCGTATTTTTCGTCCAGATGCCGCAGTTCCTCGTCAAAGCGCTGCAGCCTGAGATAAGAGGCGAAAACGGGATCTCCCGCCACCAAAAAGTCGGTATATTCCCGGAACAGCGCTTCGATCTCTTCCGGGTGCTCCAGGCCGTTGAGCCACTCTGTGTTCATGTTCCTGCCCTCCCTGTATTTTTCCCATCATAGCACAGGATATATGCTTTTGCCATGGCACGGATTACCAAAAAAGAACGCTTCCTGTCGGAAGCGTTCTTTGGGGATGCTGTTACCCTTTACATGACGATGGCATCCTTCGGGCAGACGCCGGCACAGGTGCCGCAGGCCACGCAGGAGTCCTCATCGAGGGTCCAGGTCTTGTTCTGACGGTCCACCGTCAGCGCCCCGGCGGGGCACTTCTTGGCACAGAGCGTGCAGTAGATGCACTTCGACGGGTCCTGCACGGGCTTGCCGTCGTCGCGCGGCTGCACGGGAGCGGCAGCGGCTGTCTCCGCCTTGGGCTCTTCAGCCTTTGGCGCGGCTTCCGCCTTGGGCTCTTCAGCCTTTGGCGCTTCCACGGCCACCGGCTCGTCGCCGGGCATGAGGATGGCCTTCTTCGGGCAGACCGTGGCGCAGGTACCGCAGGCCACGCAGGACTCCTCGTCGAGGGTCCAGGTCTTGGCCGCGCGGTCGACCGTCAGCGCTCCGGCGGGACACTTCTTGGCGCAGAGCGTGCAGTAGACGCACTTGGAAGGAACCTGCACGGGCTTGCCGTCGTCGCGCGGCTTGATGAGCGCGGAAGCGGCGGGCGCAGCCTCCGTCTTGGGGGCGGCGGGTGCGGCGGGCTTGGGTGCGGGCTTCTTCGGCGCGGCCTTGAAGAAGGTGCCGGAGACGATCAGGTCCTCTTCCTTCGTCGCGACCATATGATAGTCGGCAGACAGCTCGATGGCGCCGTGGTTGCAGAAGTCGGCGCAGTGGCTGCAGAAGGTGCAGGAGCCGAGGTTGAAGCTGCGGGTGATCTGCTGACCGCCCTCAACGGGGACGGCGACGGACTTGATCGCGCCGCCGGCGCAGACGCGCTCGCACATGCTGCAGTTGATGCACTTTTCGGGGTGGAAAACGATCCGCCCGCGGTAGCGGGGCGCGGCCTCGCTGGGTACAAAGGGGTACATCTCGCAGCTTGTCTTGGAAAACAGGCCGGAAACAGCTTCTTTCAGGAACGGAAGATCCATTTATTTCTGCCCCCTTTTCTCTTTGAGGATCTGGGTCGCCAGCGCCAGGCCGTCAATGACGGCCTGGGGCCGCGGCGCACAGCCGGCCACGTCCACGTCAACATGGACGTATTTGCTTAAGGGGCCGGCGATGGAGTAGCTCTCCTTGAACACGTTGCCGGACTGCGGGCAGGAGCCCATCGTGACGATGCAGCGCGGTTCGGGCACCTGGGAGATCGCACGCAGCACGCGCGGCAGCGACTGCTTGGTGACCGGGCCGGTGACGACGACGATGTCGGCGTGGCGCGGGCTGCCGACGAGCTTGAAGCCGAGACGCTCGGCGTCAAAGCGCGGCGTGAGGACGGAGACCAGCTCGATGTCGCATCCGTTGCAGGAACCGGCGTTGATGTGGAACAGCCACGGAGATTTCTCGGTGCTCTCTTTAATCAGTTTCTTAAACATAGCCGTTCCTCCTTAAAAGCCGTACCACGCGAGCACCAGGCTCAGAAGAGCCAGACCCGTGACGACGGTCCAGTAGTACTTGAATACCTGCTCGATCTTCAGCCGCGCGGTGATGGCGTGGACAAGAGAAATGAACAGGATCGTGATCACAATGCAAATCAGTACCAGCACGATCGCGCCAAGCAGGCCGCTGATCATGCCCGTCACCGCGGCGCTGAGACCAAAGGAGCCCACCAGCGCGCGGATGCCGCCGCCGATGCCGCCCAGGAAGAGGGCGACAAACAGGCTCTCGAGCGTGAGCACCTTGATCGAGTGGCTGAGCTTGTAGACCGCCAGCGGCGCGCCGCTGTACTCGGCGAGCAGGCCTTCGCAGATCTCCGTCTCGGCCTCGGCCGTGTCGAAGGGGTGGCTGCCGGTCTCGCCGGGGATGATCAGCAGGAAGGCGAT
>CAMHER010000250.1 GCA_946184215.1 uncultured Clostridia bacterium
CATGCCGGTGGTGGAGGCGCCCACCACGCCCAGCTTTTCGCAGCCCTGCTCCCTCATAAAGGCGATGGCCTTTCCGAAGCGCTCCAGCGGGATGTTGTGATGCCCGTAATCCTTTTTCTCCGGCGACATGGCCAGCACATGGATCCCCTGTCGGTTCAGCCATTTGGCTCCGGATGAAGCCATATAGTCCTCCGCGCTGTCGCCCAGCATGGCGATGATCCCGCGTTTGCTCGGTGCGGCGCAGGGATACCATGCGCCGTTTAAGCCGTCGGTGTTGACCCGGAAAACCTGCCGTTTCATGTTTCGTCCCTCCATCGGATCATCCGATCCACCATCTGCCGCCAGCCCTCCCTTGCCTCTTTCACGATGGGGAAGACCGGATAACAGTGGAACATTCCTTCACCGAGGATCCGTTCATAGTTAACGCCGCTCTTCTGCAGCGCCGCCTCGATGGCCGGGGCGCAGGCGTAGAGCGTCTCATCGGTGCCGTAGATCAGTGTCACGTCCGGGCAGCCGGTAAAGTCCGCCCGCTGCAGCCAGAGCATATAATCGGGCACGCTGTCATCCCCGTGGCGCATGACCTCCACCGCCGTTTTCATGTACTGGGCCGGGATGGCCACGTCCTTCTCGTCCAGCTCCAGCATCCGCTGCCATTCCTCCTCTCCGTCCACGCAGGTACCGGGAGAAATTGCCATGATATACGACGGCATCGGGGTGTCGTCATGCCCGTCATGGATATACGGCACCATCCCCAGCGCCAGATTCCCGCCGGAGGAGGTGCCGAGGACGGAGATATGACCGGCGGTATAATCACGCAGCATTACCCGATAGGTCTCGTGGATCATTTCATAGGCTTTGGTGATGGGGTATTCTGTGCAGAGCGGGTAGTACGGTACAAAGAGATCCAGCCCCGTCTCTTTGGCAAAGCGCAGGGCCTTTCTGATAGAACCGGGTCTCGGCGCGCTGATCATGCCGCCGCCGATCAGGAACAGATTGGCATGATCCGCGCTCTGCTTATGGATCAGCTTCAGTACCGGGAAGCCCATGACGTCGATCCGGCTGATGGTAAAGGCGTCGTCCTTCAGCTCCGGGATGCGGTTTTTGGCGTTTTGTCTCCGGCGGTTTTCCAGCAGCTCCTCGGTGCTCTGGCCGACCCAGCGCTTCTTGATTCCGGACGCCTTGACCAGGCGCTTCAACACTTCATATTTCAAAGACATGCTTTCGGACCTCCCTTGTTTTCCTGTTTTCCGAACCTTCATCTTTTCTTGTATCCCCGCCAGTAGAGCCCAGCGAACACCGCGCAGAGGACGGAGCCGATCAGCATGACGGCCGGATTTTTCTTTTCCTTCTGCGCCGCAAGTCCAAGGGCGGAGACGACTATGCCGCCGATCCCGCCCATGGTCAGCGCTCCGAAGCCCCGCAGCAGGCGGCGCTTCGGCAGAACCCGGTCAAGCCCGGCGATGCGCTCACTGATGAGTTCTCCGACGCCGAGCAGCATCAGACCGCCGGGCAGCAGCGCCGCCATGTTGAATGTGTTCAGCCCGCGCCTCAGGCTATGGAACAGGCAGGCCAGATAGGCGATCCAGCCTGCATTGCCAGGAATGTCATAGGCCCACCAGCGCTCGTCAGAAATCCGGGTCTCATATATGGGTTCTCTCACGCTCATGCTTAATCGTCCTTTCTTGCGCACTCGGCGTACATCAGTGTGATCCGCGCCGCCATTTCCTTGCTGAAAGTGACGCGCCAGCCATGCGCTTCCAGCCAGGCAAGATATTCCTGTGAAGTCCACTGGTGTTCAAAGCTCACGCCTGCCAGACGCAAGATCCCCGACCAGATCCGGCTTGCAATGGTGGTCTGATGCTCTACAAAATTCGGCGCGATCAGGATGCCGCTCGGCCGCAGCACCCGGTCGATCTCCCGCAGAGCCTTCTCCGGCTCCGCCATCACATGCAGGGCGTTGGCGATCAGCACCGCGTCGAAGCTGTCGTCCGCATAGGGCAGGGCCGTTGCATCTGCTACCTTAAATGTGAGGTTTTCCGGGATTGCGCCTTTCTTCGCCTCCCGGATCATGCCATCGGAATAGTCTGTGGCGATCATTCGCTTGGCCGCGCCCGCCACGTGCTTGGCAAGCAAACCCGGCCCGGTGGCGATCTCCAGCACTTCTTTGCCGTGGATGACCGTCGGGATCCGCTCGTACATAAAGGCGTAGACCTTCCGGTCGGCGCGCATAGCTCTCTCATAGATCGGGGCGTACAGGTCCCAGGTTTTCTTTTTCACGGCTTTCGCTCTCCCTTCGCGATCGTCTCCCAACAGGCTTTGAGCTTCTCAAAAGTCTCGCGGCTGATATCATGCTCAATCCGGCAGGCGTCCTGCTCAGCTGTCTCCGGGTCGCATTGGTGACGCTGGGCTTTGTCACGTTCATTTATTCCGCCACGTCCGAAGATCGCACATAGCTTCGCTTTTGCTCCAGAATCAGGATCGCCTCCGGCATTCTGTTAGCAATATCTAACTGCCGCTTATTGGAAATGCCCAGCGCACAGATGTCCTGATTCGGGTCACTGTACGATGGGCAAGCAAGGCCCGTTAGACACCGCTAACCATTATAACGGATAGGC
>CAMHER010000251.1 GCA_946184215.1 uncultured Clostridia bacterium
AGGGCTTGTCCCAGTCCGCGAAGCGGTAGAGATCGCGGAATTCCTCCAGCGTGAGGTCGTTTTCGGCGATGAACGCCGCCGCCTCCACGCCGACATAGCGGAAGTGCCAGGGCTGGTAGATCATGCCGGTGACGGCCTTTTTATCCTTCGGATAGCGCAGGATGAAGCCGTATTCGGCGCTGTGCATCCGCAGCCAGGCAAACAGCTCGGTGTTCTCCAGCGCTGCGGTCTTTTCCTCGTAATAGCGGTCGGTGATGTCCACGGCCAGACCGCTGCGGTGCTCATTTTCCTCAGGCCGGCCGACGATGGACTGCACATGAAACGCGCCGTATTTCTCCACGGCCCGCTGATAGATATGCTCCTGGGCCGCCGCGTCGGTATAGCCGCAGGAGAGATAGACCCCCAGCCCCTGCGCCCGGGCGTCGGAGATCATGCGCTGCAGGTCTTCCGCGATCCTTGCGTCCACCGGCACGCCGCCGACGCGCACGGTCTGCGGCGGCTCCTGGGTGACGGGGCAGCCGCGGGTATAGAGCGTATATTGCCAGCCGCCGATGTCCACTTCCGGCTTTGCCTCGAACAGACGCAGATAAGCTGCGCTGACAGAGGAGGCACACGCGGCCTCCGCCGCCTCGTCCGACGGCGAACCCTCCGCGGAGGCATGCTGCGCTCCCCGGGAATTGAGCACGAAAACAAGCGCGCAGAGCGTACACATCCCGGCCCGAAACCAACGCTTGAACGACAAGATCCTCGCCCCTTTCCTTCGATGAGACAAGCATAGCATCCCATTCGGGCGAAAAAGGGCGAAAAAAGCCGCCGGAAAAAGTTTTTCCGGCGGCTTCCTGAAAGAAAAAGCACCTCCCTGGGGGGAGGTGCTTTTGTGTTGGTTTTATGCGTAAAGTCCGACGAACTCCTCCAGCGTGAGGTTGTTTGCCATGATGTAGGTGGCGGCGTCCACACCCACATAGCGGAAGTGCCAGGGCTCATACATAACCTTGGTAATGTCCTCCTTGCCCTCCGGGAAGCGGAGGATAAAGCCGTACTCCTGGCAGTGCTCGGCCATCCACACGCTCAGCGGATTGTCGCGCAGCGCGTCAGCCGTCTTGGTGCCGTACCAGCGGTCGGTGATGTCGCAGCACAGGCCGCTCTGATGCTCGCTGCAGCCGGCGGGCATGGTGATGTAATAGCCCGCGGCGTTCTTTCCGTCGGACACACCGTTGTTGGCGCAGACACGGTTGAAGTTATCGACCTGCGATTCATAGCTCCGGTATCCGGAGGCGAGATACACGTTCAGCCCCTCCTCCTCGGCGGCCACGCCGAAGTCCAGCAGCGCCTGGGCGATCCGAAAATCGACGGGCGTGCGGTCGGGGTTGAAGTTCGTCTGTACGTCAAAGGCGTCGATCGTGGGGTTGATATAGCCGAACTGCTCCGGCGCATACTGATCGATGGAGTGATCGCCGTTGACCAGCAGGAACTCCCAGCTGGTAATGTCCACGTTGGGCGGCTCGGGCAGACCGAGCGCGGCCGCGCGCGCGGCGGGCGTGTTGGGCAGGGGGGTGGGCTCCGGCGGCTGCTCAATGGCGGGGGCGGCACTCTCCACGGCAGGGCTTTCTTCGACGGGGGCGGCGTCTACCGGCACAGCGGCGGCGGGTTTCGGGGTCGTGACGACCGGCGCGCTGGTGGGCTGGCCTTCCAGCAGATCCTTATAATCCCCGCTCTTCGGAGCGGCCTGGGCGAAGGTGAAAAGCCCGTAGGCAAAGGCGGCAAGCAGCGCCAGACCGAGGATCACGCGAATGATGCGAATGAAAACCTTCATATCCATGCCTCCTTAAAAAGGCTGTTCTTTCTATAAGTAAAATAATATCATTCCGAAAATGATTGGTCAAGGCGTTTTTGTTGAAAGCGGTCCGGGACAATGCTATAATATTTTCCAACAAACACAAGGAGCGTGAGCAAGCATGACACTTACCTGGTACGGACATTCCTGCTTTCTGCTTACAAGCGGCGAGGGCAGCATCGTATTTGATCCCTACGCGCCGCTCAGCGTCCCGGGCTGGGAGCTGCCCGCGCTGCGGGCGGACAGCGTGATCTGCAGCCACGGCCACCGCGACCACGGCTGGAGCGCGGGCGTGGGACTGACCGGAGAGCGCTTCACCGGAAAGATCGAGCAGATCCCGTCCTTCCACGACGAGAAACGCGGCGCGCTGCGCGGGGAGAACCTCATCACGCTCGTAGAGGCCGACTCGCTTCGCGCTGTCCATATGGGCGATATCGGCTGCGCGCTGACGGCAGAGCAGATCGCGGCGCTCGGCAGGGTCGATGTGCTGATGATCCCGGTCGGCGGGCACTACACGGTGGACGCGGCAGGCGCGTGGGAGATCACAAAGGCGCTCGCGCCGAAAATCGTGATCCCGATGCACTATCGCGGCGCGGACTTCGGCTATGACGAGATCGGCCCTGTCGAGCCGTTTCTGAAGCTGGCCGGCAACGTCAAGGTAATAGACGGCATGAGCTATACCGTCGCCCTGTCCGATGCCCCGGCGACGGTCGTCTTTACGCGCTGAAGGGGCGGAGAAAAGAGAATAATACACGGGGAGGAAAAAACCTTTTTCCTCC
>CAMHER010000252.1 GCA_946184215.1 uncultured Clostridia bacterium
TCAAAGTGGACCTTGATGGTGGTCTCGGTCGCGTCGATGGAGAGGGAGCGCTTGACCGTCATGACCACGGTGATATCGTCGTGGGCATAGATGCGGCGGCCGGCAATAAAGCGGTTGATGCCGGGCAGCATCGAGATGCAGCGAATATAGGCCGCAATGAGGAAATGCAGCATGCCGATGCCCTTATAGCCTTCCACGCGCAGTCGGCGCAGCGCACGGTCCACCCCTGTGATCTCGAAGCTCTCATCATAGAAGATGTGGGCGTCGTTTCTGGTGGGCATGATGTAGGGAATAAACTTGGAAAAGGCCGGCAGAGAACGCAGCAGGCGGCCGTCTCTTCTGTCGCCCGCGCGGCGTCTTGTCTTGCTCATGGCAATGCCTCCTGAAATGCTTTTATTTTTAAGAGATTTGCTTCATTATACGCGAAGAGTGTCCCATATACAAGTAAAATGTATTTTCAGGCGTTGTCAACTTAAGATTTGCCGCGCCGGGCGCGGAGCTGCTCGAGAAAGCTGTGCGGCACGTTCAGACCGCCCCTGCCGTCGCCGAGGGCAATGTCCTTTTTGTTCTCGCCATGGAAGTCGCTGCCGCCGGTCATCAGCAGGCCGTATTCCGCGGCAAGCTGTTCCAGATAGCCGCTCATGGCCGCGTCATAGCCGGAATAGCGGCATTCCATCCCCTCAAGGCCGCTCTCCATACAGTGTTCGATCAGATCCCGCAGTCCGGCGTCGTCCAGGCGGTATTGAAAGGGGTGGGCCAGCACGGCCGTGCCGCCCGCAGCCCGGATCAGCTCAATGGAGCGCTCAATGGACAGAAAATGGCGGCCCTGGTAATATTTTCTTCCCTTTTCCACATAGCGGTCGAAGGCGTCGCGCATGTCCTTCGCCAGGCCGCGCTCGATCAGGATCTCGGCAAAATGGGGCCGGCCGATGACCTCGCCGAAGCGCTCGCGCATCTCGCCGTAGGTGATGTCGATGCCGTCGGCGCGCATCAGCTCGCACATTTTTTCGTTGCGCTCGTCACGGTCGTGTACGATCCAGTCCAGGACCTCCTGCAGGGCGGGAGATGCGACGTCGATGTAATAGCCGAGGATGTGCACCGCTCCGCCGTACTTGGTGCTGATCTCGATGCCGGGAACGACCTCAAGGCCGGTCTTCTCCGCCTCCGCGGCCGCGCGTTCATAGCCTGCGGCCGTGTCATGATCGGTGATCGCGATCGCCGCAAGGCCGATCCGGGACGCTTCGCGTACGACCTCCTCGGGGGTGGCGGTCCCGTCGGAGGCGGTGGTGTGGATGTGCAGGTCGATTCGTTTCATGTTACTGCCTGATCTTTCGGATGAAGTTATTGGCGCGGCGGTAGATCTCCTCGGCGCGCTCGCCGATGAAAAATTCCCCGCGCTCGTAAAGCACGCGGCCGTCCACCATCGTCAGGCGGACGTTTTCCTTGGACCCGGCGTAAACGATGTTTTTCACCAGGTTGTTCTCCGGCTGCATGTTGGGCCGCTGCAGGTCGATCACGACAAGGTCGGCGCGCATGCCCGGCGCGATGTCGCTGCAGTCGTCAAGGCCCATCGCCCTTGCCCCGCCGACGCAGGCCATTTCCAGCACGCTCTCCGCCGGGCAGGCCGAGGCGTCTTCCTCCGCCACCTTCTGGAGCGCCGCAGCGAGGTACATCTCCCGGAACATGTCCAGGGCATTGTTGCTGCCCGCGCCGTCGGTTCCGATGGCGAGAGGCACCCCGGCAAGCCTCAGCTTCTCCAGCGGCGCGATGCCGCTGGCAAGCTTCAGGTTCGAAGCGGGATTGGTGATGGCCCAGAGCTTCTTTTCCGCAAAGAGGGCAACATCCTCCCCGCTCATGTGCGTGCAGTGGAAGCCGCCGCCGCCATAGCGGAAGAGCCCCACGCGGTCAATGAGCTGAGGCGGCGTGAGACCGTAGCGTGCAACACAGCCTTCGACCTCTGCCTTTGTCTCGCTCAGGTGCAGAAAGCAGGGCTCGCGGTATTTCTCCGCAAGGGAGGCCATGTATTCCATGCGCTCCATCGAAGTGGTGTATTCGGCGTGGATGCCGAGGCGGTAGCTGACAAGCGGATGGAGGGAATTGAATTTCAGATACTCCCGCTCGATGTTCTCCACGTCCGCGTCGAAGTTGTTCAGCCCCGAGCAGATCACCGTGCGAAAGCCGCTGTCAATGTTCGCCCGGGCATAGGCGTCGTTCTTGACGTACATATCAAAGCTGGCCGTAATGCCGGAGGAGAGATATTCCAAAATACCGAGGCGGGTGAGGTCATAGACGGCCTCTTCCGTCAGCCTGGCCTCGTTCGGCCAGACCTGCTCGGAAAGCCAGCGGTCCAGCGGCATGTCATCCGCGAGCGAGCGGAGAAAGACCATGGCCGTGTGGGTGTGCGCATCCTTGAAGCCGGGCAGGAGCAGATCGCCGCGAAGGTCGATCTCCCGCTCGAAGGAGGGCTTGTCCCCCCGCGGCGCGCCGACATAGGCGATGGCGCCGCCGTCGGTCCAGACCTCGTCGCCTGTCAGATGCGCTCCGCCGTCAAAGCGCAGCGTTTTTCCGTTGTAAAAGCGTATCATGGCG
>CAMHER010000253.1 GCA_946184215.1 uncultured Clostridia bacterium
GTAAGCTTCGGCGAGTATGAGCAGGACAACAACACGGCAAATGGGAAAGAACCGATCGAATGGGTGGTATTGGCGACAGAAGGAGACAGAAGCCTTGTGATCAGCAAATATGCTCTTGATTGTAAAAGCGTTCCTGGTCATTCCGGTGGCTCCGTTCCACCTTCCCGTTATGCCAAGGAGTTTTGGGCCGGATCGTCTTATGATGAATGTTTAGCTGGTTGCAGAGCACGTCAAATGGATGTACCCGGTTTGTCTTTGAGGAATGGGTGAATTCGCCCCCATTGTCGGTCTGGATCGTCTCAGGTGCATAACCGAAGTAGATGATTGCACGTTTTGTGAAATCTATGGTCGAGTAGCTGCTTTGCTCCTTGTAGGCATAGATAAAACGCTCTCTGGACGCCTCGTCAATCATGGTATACTGGTAAAATTTATCTCCGTCTGTGCCGGCGTAACAGGCAGTTGGGATGTACTTTACATCCATTTGCCATTTGATCCCCAGTTCCTCAGGCGTGTCATAGTGACCGTTGTGCTTGGATTTTTTCTTTGTAGATTCCACCTTCGTGCGGTATCCCAACCGAACAAATACCCGATAGAGTGAACCGGGGTGACGGCTGTATGCCTTCTCCTGACGCAGTTTCCCATACATCTCGCAAACACTGATGTTTGGGTTGCGCCGATGCAGATTTCTGATCCAGTTCAGTTCTTGTTCAGTGTGCGCGTTCGGATGCTGCGTGTGTGGCCGATGAGACTTCGGGGCAAGGGATTCCCGGCTGCCATCATACTGCTTGTTCCAGCGCATGAGTGATGCCTTTGAGATGTGATACCGTCGACACACGAAGCCGATGTCTTTCGTCTGCCGATACAGCTTCACAGAATTCTCTTTTGTTGTAATTTCATGTGGCAAATACCGCTTGTTCTGTGTTATACTACTCATGGCGGTTGAGCTCCTTTTGTTAGTGGTGTTGTGTGGTAGCTTCATTCTAACAAACTCAACCGCTTTTTCAATTGTCTCTGTCTCACATCTATTGTAACGCTACATGATAAAGTACAAAATTGTTCGCTTTTGCCTTGATTCCTTCGATTTCAACCTTTATAATGGTAGGTAATATAGTGCGGAGATCAGGTCGGCCCGCCGCGTCGGCTGTCCCGCCGGAAAAAGCGGCATGGCCGCGCCCGCGACGACGAGGAAAGCAAGGTGATCGTATGAGCTATTCGGGTGCAAGCATTCTCGCGCTTATTATCCATCTGATGATCAATTACGATGTGCTTGGGGAGGGCAGGGGCAGCAGTCCCATCCCCGCGCGTCGGGCTTATCGCGCGTTTTCCCTCTCTGTGATCGCCTATTATATCACGGATATTCTGTGGGGCTTTCTGTACGAGCGGCAGATGATGCGTCTCGTCTACGCGGACACCGCGCTGTATTTTATCGCCATGGCCTTTACGATCCTGCTGTGGACGCAGTTTGCGATCGCTTATCTTGATCGGGACAACCGCTTTGCCAGACTGCTCGATATCGCGGGCAAGCTCATCTTCGCTTTCCAGATCGTCGTCGTGCTCTTAAACTTCTTCACGCCGATCCTTTTCAGCTTTGATGAGAACAATGTCTATCACCCCCTGATAGCGCGCTATATCACGCTGGCTGCCCAGATCGCGATGTTTCTGATGACGGCGGCCTACGCCTTTGGCGTCGCGCTGAAAAGCAAGGGGACGAAAAGGTTCCGCCACCGCACCGTCGGCATTTTCAGCATGACGATGGCCGTCTTTGACCTTCTGCAGACCCTCTATTCGCTGCTCCCGATGTACGCCATCGGCTGCATTCTCGGCGGTTGCCTGCTGCACAGCTTCGTGCTTGAAAATGAGAAAGAGGAATACCGCGGCGATCTGGAGGAGAGGCTGCGGGAGAGCATCGAGAAGGATATGCTGACCGGCCTTCCGGCCATGACCAGCTTCTTCAGGCTGGCCGAGACGGAAAAAAACGCCGTGCTGAAGCGCGGCGGGGAGCCCGCACTGCTGTATATGGATTTCAGCGGTATGAAATTCTATAACGGGAAATACGGCTTCGAAGAGGGCGATAAACTGCTCAAGGAATTTGCGGGCCTGCTTGTGCGCTACTACGGCAACGACCGCAGCAGCCGCCTGGGGGGCGACCATTTTGCCGTGATTACGGAGATGTCGGGCCTGGAGGACAGGCTGCACCAGATGTTTCACGACTGCCGGAATTTAAATGGAGGAAAATCTCTCCCAATTCATGTGGGCGTCTATTCCGACGGAGAGGGCCGCCTCAAGGCGAGCCTCGCCTGCGACCGCGCCAGGCTCGCCTGCGACGAGCTGAGCGGGGCCTACGCCTCCTGTTATTGTTATTACACGCAGAAGCTCAGCGACAAAGCGGAGATGCGGCATTACATCGTCGAGAATATCGACAGAGCTATCGAGGAGAGATGGATTCAGGTCTTTTACCAGCCGATCATCCGGGCCGTCAACGAGAAGGTCTGTGATGAGGAGGCGCTGGCGCGCTGGATTGACCCGGTAAAGGGCTTTCTCTCTCCGGGGAGCTTTATCCCCGCGCTGGAGGACGCGGGACTC
>CAMHER010000254.1 GCA_946184215.1 uncultured Clostridia bacterium
TTCCCCTCCGGCGGCCTGCGGGCCACCTTTGAGGCGAGAGGCTACACCGCCTGGGATCCGACCTCCTATGCTTTTATCAAGGAAAAGACGCTGTGCATCCCGACGGCTTTCTGTTCCTACGGCGGCGAGGCGCTGGACAAAAAGACGCCGCTGCTGCGCTCCATGGAGGCCTTGAACCGTCAGGCGCTGCGCGTATTGGGACTGTTTGGAAATCATGAGGTACAGCGAGTCGTGACAAACGTTGGCCCGGAGCAGGAATACTTCCTCGTAGACCGGGACATGTATCTCAAACGGAAGGACCTGATCTACACCGGACGTACTCTTTTCGGGGCAAAACCGCCCAAGGGCCAGGAGCTGGAGGATCACTACTTCGGCGCCATCAAGCCCCGGGTCAAGGCCTTCATGGAGGAGCTGAACGAAGAGCTCTGGAAACTCGGCATCTACGCCAAGACCGAGCACAACGAGGTGGCGCCCTGTCAGCACGAGCTGGCGCCGATCTTCACCGTGACCAATGTCGCGGCGGATCACAACCAGCTCACGATGGAGATCATGAAGAAGGTCGCCCGCAGACACGGGCTCGTATGTCTGCTACATGAAAAGCCCTTTGCGGGCGTGAACGGCAGCGGCAAGCACAACAACTGGTCCATGGCCACCGACACAGGCGTCAATCTCCTGAGCCCCGGAGACACTCCCTATGAAAACGCGCAGTTTTTGCTCTTCCTCCTGGCGGTCATCAAGGCCGTGGACGAGTACCAGGGACTGCTGCGCCTGAGCGTGGCTTCGGCCGGGAACGATCACCGTCTCGGGGCCAACGAAGCGCCGCCGGCTGTCATTTCCATTTTCCTCGGCGACGAGCTGAGCGCCGTGTTGGACGCCATTGAGACCGACAGTCCTTACGCCGGGACAGAAAAGCGGCGGATTCGTCTGGGAGCCGATGTGCTGCCCCGCTTCAACCGCGACACGACAGACCGCAACCGCACCTCGCCCTTTGCTTTTACCGGGAATAAATTTGAGTTCCGCATGGTCGGCTCCAACGATTCCATCTCCTGCGCGAACATCATGATCAACGCCGCCGTGGCGGAGGCGCTGCGTCAGTTCGCGGATGAACTGGAGAACTGCACGGATGACTTTGACGCCTGCCTGCACGAGCTGATCCGGGAAAACATCAAGGCGCACAAGCGGATCCTGTTCAACGGGAACGGCTATGACGATGCCTGGATCAAGGAGGCAACCGAGGAGCGCAGACTTCTGAACCTGCGCACGACGCCGGATGCGCTGCAGATGGTGCTGGTGCCGGAGAACATGGAGATGCTGCAGCGGCATCAGATCTTCTCTGAGGCGGAGATCCGCTCCCGCTATGAGATCACCATGGAGAACTATGTGCGCACGGTGCGCATCGAGGCGCTGACCATGGCGGACATGGCCCGGAAAGAGATCCTGCCCGCTGTGCTGCGCTATACCGGAGACCTGGCTTCCGGAATCAGCGAGAAGAAAAAAGCCGTGGCCGTGCTGCCCTGCCGGGCGGAAACCAAGCTGCTGGAAAAGCTCTCTATCCTTTCCGATGAGATCGACGCGGCCATTGAGGCGTTGGCGGAGAGTATCGACAGCCGTGCCGGCGAGGATATCACAGCGCAGGCTTTCTTCATCCGGGATGAGCTCCTGGGTAAGATGGACGCCCTCCGCGCGCTCTGCGACAAGGCGGAGACGCTCACAGCCGCATCCTGCTGGCCGTTCCCGACTTACGGCGATCTGCTGTTTGGCGTATAAAAGGAGGATGCAACCATGTGCGGAATTGTTGGTTTTGTCGGCAAACAGAGCGCTGCGCCCATCCTGCTGAAGGGTCTGCAGCAGCTGGAATACCGGGGCTATGACTCGGCGGGCATCGCCGTGATGGACGACGACAGGATTCGGGTCGAAAAAGTGAGCGGGCGCATCGCCAGGCTCTGCGAGAAGACAGATAACGGCGCGTCCGTCCACGGCCGCATCGGCATCGGACACACCCGCTGGGCGACCCACGGCGCGCCTACGGACATCAACGCCCATCCCCATCTGTCCAATGACGGGCGCTTTGCCATCGTGCACAACGGGATCATCGAGAACTATCTCACGCTGCGGGAGGAATTGATCGCGGACGGCTACGTGTTCCAGAGCGAGACGGATACCGAGACCATCGTCCATCTGCTGGAGATGTATTACGACGGCGATATCAAAACCGCCGTCTTGAAGACGGCGGCGAGACTGGAGGGCTCTTACGCCCTGGGGATCCTCTGCGCGGACGCGCCGGACACGCTCTATGCCGTGCGTCAGGCAAGCCCCCTGATCCTCGGCATCGGCGTGGGGGAGAACTACTTTGCCTCCGATGTGACCGCGCTGGTGGCGCACACGAAAAACGTCATCTATCTGGAGGACGGCGAGATCGCCATGCTCACGCCAAAGTCCATCCAGGTCTTCGACTGCACCGGGAAGCTGATCCAAAAGCCCATCAACCGCGTGACCTGGAGCGTGGAGGCGGCGGAGAAGGGCGGCTATGAGCACTTCATGCTCAAGGAGATCATGGAGCAGCCCGCCGCCGTCAAGGC
>CAMHER010000255.1 GCA_946184215.1 uncultured Clostridia bacterium
TATCGCTCCACCGCAAAGTACTGCCCCGCGGCATCAGCGGGGACCTGCTCGGGCAGGATATCCGTGATCCAGTACGGCCCCTCCAGAAGCTCTCCCATCATGTCGTCAAACCGGCGTGGGTCTTCGGCTTCGGGCGCGGTCTTTGACAGCTCTTCGATGGTGCGGATATCGGACTTTAAGATAACAACATCGTCAAGCTGAACGCCCTCTTCTTCCCGGTCAAACTCATGGAGGCCGTAACCGGAGGGCAAGACCTCCGCGATCCCTGTGAACACGGCCCCGTCCACCGTCGTGATCTGTACTTCCTTGTCTTGATATCGCAGCAGCATACTCTTCCCCCGTTACCAATCGTCATCCAGGATGGCCGAGAGGCCTTCGGCCTCATCCACCCAGGAGGGATCGTATTTTGTCTTCTTCATGGTTGCGCCGCAGGCCGGGCAGCTTGGGCTTGGCTTCTGGCAGGAAGCCCCGCACGCGGAGCAGATGTACTCATCCGCCCGGAAAAGGTGCGTTCGCCGCGTCCAATGGGCTTGTTTCATGTGCGAACCCCTCCCTTGCTCTCGGAAAAAGCGTAGGCCTGTTCCAGCCATTCCAGCAGTTCTCCGTCCAGCTCCTCCTGTGAGCCTATCACGAAATGCGTCGTCCATCGGCCCGGATAGACCTCCGTCTTCACCGCGACCCGCTCCGATTCGAGGGGGTAAGGCAGCCCCAGCGTCAGCGTGAGCCAGCCCTCCGGCAGTTCGGCCTTGCGCTTTACCCGCGCGAAGGAGACGCAGGCGAAGACATGCCTGTGGTAGTACGTGATCTGCGTTTTCTGCACGCGCTTTTTCGCTTCGGGAAAGCGCTCAAAGATCCATTCCTCGAGCGCGGCGAACAGCGTGAGCGCTGCGCGGTGCGCGTCAAAAAACAGCAGGATATCGTCGTCCGGCACTCTCATTTTCTGTTCGTCTCCCTTCCGGCGGCAGTTCTCAGCTCCGTCCTCTCTCAAAGCCGCGGCGTTTTCTCATTCGCCGCGAAGGACAGCCCATCCGGTTCCACATGGCAGGGCAGAAAGATCACCTTCACGCCGGCTTCCTTTGCCTCTTCCAGCGCCTGACAGAAGGCAGGGTCTGTATCCCGGTTCCCCCGTACCTCCGTGATGCCGTCCATCTGGATCACAAACAGCAAAACCGCATGGTATCCCTCCGCTTTTGCCAGCTCCCGCAGGTGCTTTGCGCCCCGCTGGGTCGGCGCGTCCGGGAAGTAACCGATCCCGTCCCGCTCAAGGGTGCATCCCTTGACTTCCATCAGGAAGCGTTCGTCCCCCCTCTCCATCATGAAGTCCAGACGGGACCGGCCGTATTGGAATTCCGGCCGTATCAGGTCAAAGCCCTGCGCATCCAGCCATTCCCGCGCCACGGCATTCGGGGCCTGACTGTCTATATTGACGAGCAGGCCGTTGGACTTTCTCACCGCGATCAGGTCATACGCCGTCCTTCTGGCGGGATTGTCCGATCCGGCCAGCCACACTTCCGCGCCGGGGATCAGCAGTTCCCGGCAGCGTCCGGTGTTTTTTACATGCACCGTGTTTTCGTGTCCGTCTATCTCGACATGGGCTATGAAGCGGTTCGGCCGGTCGATGAAAACCGCCTTGGAGACTTTGCCGTAGTGCATGGATGCTTCTCCCCATATTGTTTGTCTCGGTCTGCGCTCTATATCCTGACATGATTATACCCTGTTATGTCCTGCGCTTCAATAGGACATAACAGGGTATAAAGTGTTTCTCTTCTGTCTGTCAAAAGCTGTGCGCCGTGAGCCAGGCCACGGCCTTTTCGACCAGCTCGGTGATATCCGTGCCGTCGGCCGTGACGACGGTCTGCTTCTCCAGGCCCTTGTGGAAATCGACGTGCTCGGCCTCCGCAATGGCGTTCTTCAGATAGTTGTTGTCGTCCGAAAAACCGGGATCCGGCTGGATCTGGCAGATGCTCCAGGCCTGCAGGATCGCGCTGACGGGAACGCCGTGATACAGGAGCCCCTTGTACCGCTCGATCTCGCTCTGCTTGATGGGCGCGCTTTCCCGATAGAGCCGCATGGCCTCCGCAAGCGCCTTCTTCTCCTCGTCGGTCAGAGGCTCCGCGCTGTTCGCGGTCTTTGTATTGTCGAGGACCTGCTCCAGCGTGCTCATGCCGGAGAGGACTGCGATGACGTCCTCCTTCTCCAGGCAGAAACGCACGGCCCAGGAGGCGATGCTCCAGTCGGGGTGAACGGCCTTCAGCACAGCTTCCGCGTCCTCCGGCAGTCTGGCAAGCCCGCCGCCCTTGACGGCCTCCATGATGACGACCTTCCGGCCGTGCCTGCGGATCACCTCATAGCAGGGGCCGGCCTGCACCAGCTCGCTGTCCCAGTCGATGGGGTTGAGCGCGATCTGCACGAACTCGATCTCCGGGTGCTCGGTCAGCACGCGATCCAGCAGCTTTGCGGAGGAATGGAAGGAGATGCCCAGGTGGCGGATCTTTCCCTCTTCCTTCCACTTTTTCGCGTGGTCGAACAGGTGCGTCGTCTTCACGATGCCGCCCTTGCCGTCATAACCGTCGT
>CAMHER010000256.1 GCA_946184215.1 uncultured Clostridia bacterium
GAGATGGCGCAGCAGGCGCATGAACTGCTGGATCGGGAGCTGGCCCGCCTGGGCGACCCGATCGTGATCGCCGGCTGCCCGAGCTGCGCCAAAGAGCTGCGCGAGCACGGCGTGAAGGAGCTGCGCGGCATCTGGGACGTGCTGGAGGAGATCGGCCTGCCCGAGGGGGTCCATAAGCTGGAGCGCCCGATGGCGCTGCACGATTCCTGCGGCGCGCGCGGAGACGCCGCGACCCAGGCGAGCATCCGCCGCCTGGCGGCCACGCTCGGCGTGCGCCTGACCGACACGCCCTATTCCGGCGACCGTTCGCCCTGTTGCGGCTACGGCGGCCTCACCGCCTACGCCAACCGCGAGGTGGCCGGCGAGATGACCGAACAGTGCCTCGAGCGCAGCGACGAGCCCTATCTGTCCTACTGCATGGCCTGCCGGGACCGCTTTGCCCGCCAGGGGCGGGAGTCCCGCCATCTGCTGGAGCTGGTTTACGGCACGGACGCCGGTGCACCGCCGGATATCAGCGAGAAGCGCTGGAACCGGCTGACGCTGAAGCGCTCGCTGCTGCGCGAACTGTGGGGAGAGGAAAGCATGGAAGAGAAGCTGGATTTTGAACTGAACTACACCGCCGAGGCCCGCCGGATGATGGACGAGCGCATGATCCTGACCGATGACGTGATCGCCGTGCTGGAGGACTTTCGCGCGAGCGGCGAGGCCATCGAGGACGAGGACGGCCTGCTGGTCGCCCGCCGCCGCGTGGGCAACGCCACCTTCTGGGTCAAATTCAGCCGCACGGACGGGGGCTATCTGGTGCACCGTGCCTGGAGCCACCGGATGAATGTTGTCAAACGGGAGGGTTGAGGGATGGCCATCGAAAAGAATTATTACACCATCGACCCGCAGGGAAAGCTGAAATGCGTCAAATGCGGCGTGCCGCTCGTCAAGGGCAAGGCCAAGTTCATGTACCTAGATAACGGCTTCCCTGTCGAACTGCCGGTTTGCCCGGTCTGCGGCTTCGTCTATGTGCCGGAGGAACTGGCGCTGGGCAAGGTCGCCTCGGTGGAGCGGGCACTGGAGGACAAATGAACCGCCATCCCGGGGGCGAGGCGCACACGCGCCGCCTCATCGAGCTGGCGGAGCTGCCGGCGGGCGCTTCGATCGTTGATCTGGGCGCCGGCGCGGGGGAGACCGTCGCGCTGCTACGCGGCCTCGGCTTGGAAGCGGAGGGCGTCGACCTGGCGCCGCGCTCGCCGCTGGTAAAGCAGGGGGACTTTCTCCGGACGTCCTATCCCGACGGCTGCTTTGATGCTGCCGTCAGCCAGTGCGCCTTTTTCGTCTCCGGCGATCAGCCCGGCGCGATGCGCGAGGCGTACCGGCTGCTGCGCCCCGGCGGAAAGCTGCTGCTGTCCGACCTGTTTTTCGAAGACCCGGCAGCGCTTTTCCGGGCGGCCGGCTTTGAGATCCTCTGCGCCGAGGACATGACGGACGCATGGCGGGACTATTACCTGGAGGCGCTGTGGCGCGGCGACGCGCCCTGCTGTGAGATCCCGCGAGGAAAGAGCAGCTATTGGCTGCTGATCGGAAGAAAGGAATGACAAGGATGGATCTGTTCGAACGCGTGATGGAGCTGAGCCGTTACGGCTACTTCTGCAGCCAGATTCTGGCGATCCTGATGCTGGAGACCGTGGGGGAGGAAAACCCCGGTCTTGTGAAGGCCATGGGCGGCCTCAACGGCGGGGTGGGCTTTTCTCAGAACTGCTGCGGCTGCATGACCGGCGGTGCCTGCCTGATCTCCTATTTCACCGGCAAGGGCGAGGACACCGGCTATGACGATCCGCAGCACAAGCCGGCCCTGGGCGAGTTCACCCAATGGTTTGAGGAGGAGATGACCGCCGAATACGGCGGGATCGACTGCCGCGATATCACCAAGGGCAATCCCGCCAAACGCGTGGAGTACTGCCCGCAGATCATCGCGGCCACCTTTGAAAAATGCATGGAGATCCTGTCGGAGCGAGGACTACTATGATCATCGGAAAAACCAAGAGCGTCTGCCCGGTCTGCCTGCGCGTGGTGGACGCGCAGAAGCGCTCGGAAAAGGACGGGATTTATCTCGACAAGCGCTGTGACGAGCACGGCGCTTTTTCCGCTTTGATCTGGGAGGGCAACCTGGCCTCGTATCTCCGCTGGAACAGTGAGAATAACGCCGTCGATCCTCCGCGCGAGGGGAGGACGCCGGAAAAGGGCTGCCCCAGGGACTGCGGTCTCTGCACCGAGCATCTGCGCAAGGGCTGCTGCATGCTGCTGGAGCTGACGCAGCGCTGCAATCTGCGCTGCCCGGTCTGCTTCG
Organism: uncultured Clostridia bacterium; assembly: GCA_946184215.1. Classification (GTDB taxonomy): domain Bacteria; phylum Bacillota; class Clostridia; order Oscillospirales; family Oscillospiraceae; genus Limivicinus. The sequence goes on from CAMHER010000256.1 coordinate 2,339, forward strand.
CCGCCGCGGGGGAAGCGCCGAAACCGGATCTCAGTCTCGAAGAGATCGAAAAGCAATACGAATACCTGATGGCCCACGGCGGCCCCTTCAACATCCAGCTCTCCGGCGGCGAGCCCACCGTGCGGGACGATCTGCCCAGGATCATCCGCATGGGGCGTGAAAAAGGCTTCACCTTCTTCCAGCTCAACACCAACGGGCTGCGCCTGGCCGCGG
>CAMHER010000257.1 GCA_946184215.1 uncultured Clostridia bacterium
TCTTCTATAACGGCGGAAACGATTCCATGGATACCTGCAACAAGATCAGCCGCTACATGGAATCCGTCGGCTATGAGTGCCGCGTGATGGGCGTTCCGAAGACCATTGATAACGATCTTTTCGGTACCGACCACTGCCCCGGTTTTGCCAGCGCTGCAAAATATATTGCCACCTCCTGCATGGAGATCAACAAGGATGCGCGCGTGTATGACAACGGCATGATTACAATCGTTGAGATCATGGGCCGACATGCCGGATGGCTCGCTGCGAGCGCAGCTCTTGCCACCGAGTTCGGTTCCGGCCCGGATCTGATCTACCTGCCCGAATATGACTTTGATATGGACAAGTTCTTTGCAGATGTAGAAAAGATCTACGCCAAAAACGGGAAAGTTCTGGTTGCGGTCTCCGAGGGCATCCACTATGCCGACGGCAGCTTTGTCTCTGAGGCAAAGACCTCTGCGACAGACGGCTTTGGTCACGCTCAGCTCGGCGGTCTGGCTTCCCTGCTCGCCTCGCTTGTTCAGCAGCGTACCGGCGCAAAGGTCCGCGGGATCGAGCTCAGCCTTCTCCAACGCTGCGGTGCTCACCTTGCTTCTCAGACAGATATCGACGAGGCATACGGCGCCGGCCGTGAAGCGGTTGAGCAAGCTGTTAAGGGAATGACCGGTAAGATGGTTGCTTTCAAGCGTGACACTGTGGATGGCAAATACGTCTGCCGCTTTGAGCTTCTTCCGCTTGACAGTGTTGCAAACTTTGAGAAAAAGGTTCCGCTTGAGTGGATCAATGAAGAACACAACGGCATGAAGAAGGAATTTATCGATTACGCACTCCCCCTCATTCAGGGTGAGCCGAAACTGCCGCTGGAACATTCTCTCCCCCGCTACGCCAGATTGAAAAAAGTTCTTGCCAAGTAATATTTGATATGACAGCAGCCGCATGATCGTATGATCATTCGGCTGCTTTTTACATGTTTTTGATCTGATTCTGCAGCAGCAGCCCAACTGTGTCGGAAAACTTATCAAGGGAATGGATGCGGGCAAAATCTCTTCCGTAAATAAGTTTGGCCGAGGCAACATCCTCGTCGTCCCCGGTAAAAACACAGATGACCGCGATCCCGTCGGCTCGTGCGTTTCTTACCTCGAAGGCCGTATCGCGCACAGCACTCTGCTGCTCATAGGTTATGAACGAATCGTCATCCTTCCGATGGATTTTTACAACGTCATTCGGCTTTGCATCGGAGAGAACGATCAGGATCTTGTGATCATATTGTTCCTTCCCAATCAGATAATGCGCCAGGCGTATCCCCAGACCATCCCGATTACAGCCGTTTGAAACATATTCGAATATCTTCTTATTGTCATTTCGTTCCTGATAATCCCGAAAGATGCGCAGGATCGTATATCCTGTCATGGAACAGAAGGACATGACGCGGCAGGGAATGTTGCATCGGTTCAGACTCTCAGCGATGATATATCCCTGATTTGAAACCATGGCCTGGCGGCTGCTCTGTGAAGTGGACGCGTCAAGCAAAATATCAACGCAAAGATTTCCCATGTCGTTTTGCTCGTCACGTAGAAAGACGCGCTCGTCATTGAGCAGAAGTGCACGCCATGTTCGGCCGCCTTCCAATGTGCCGGAATTGGCACGAATCGGCGAGGGCTGCAAATGCAGAAGAACCGAATTTTGTATTTTTCCGGAAAGTCTGTCGATGGCTGTGCGCCGTTCCGCGAGATGCTCCGTATAAAAGGCCTGATTTGCTATGATCTGTCTCGCTTCCCGCTCACGCTGCAGTGCCTCAAAGCCGTTTTGGATCTTTGCCGAGCCTTTGTTGCCCCTCGTGATCAACACATGACAGGAACTGTGGTTTCCGGTACAAAGGCTGCGTTCAAGTTCCCTTGTTTCCCGATCACTAAAGGCACTTTTTCCGTACTTTGCCTCCATAAAGCTTCTCAGCTCCTGAGCACTCATGGTCGTAAGCCTTTGATTTTCCTGATCCTGCTTTCCGACAAGTTGCCCGCCGTAAAGATTGCTCGGATGATCGGCAAATCCGAGGCCAAATTTACGATATCTGCCCTTCTTTTGTTTCCCCTTGCCGATTCCAAGGCGGAAAAGATTTTTCTTTCTCTCCTTCTGCTTTTCATGAAGCCGAATCTGAAACCAGCGCTCAAGCAGTTCTTTCGCCTGCGCAACGATCTCGTCCGTTGTCATTTCCCGGGAAAATTCAAGCTCGTCCAACAGCTTTACGCTGTATCGATCCATCTTCACTTCCCTGCCAAGAACACGGCAATAATGCGCGTATGACATGGCATCAAGGAGCGGGAGATCCTGTATCGTTCGCAGATTGGCAAGATAGCGCCTGGCGTATTCCTCCCGCAGGGAAGTTAAGACAGGACGCTCTTCTTTTTCCTTTTCAAAAACGGCATTTTCAAGGCCCAGCCAAAGGAGACCTTCATAGACATCCGAATCCTCGTCTTCCTGAAATGAACGAAAAACAGCCTCAATTTTCGGATAATCGTAGTGACGGCGAACCGCTCCGATTACGGTATTCC
>CAMHER010000258.1 GCA_946184215.1 uncultured Clostridia bacterium
ATGATATCGGTCATGATCCCCTCCATGACGCTGCGCAGACCGCGCGCGCCGATCTTTCTTTCGATAGCCTTGTCGGCCACAGCCTCCAGCGCCTCCGGCTCGAAAACGAGCTCGACGTTGTCATAGCCCAACAGCGCCTCATACTGCTTTGTCATGGCGTTCTTCGGCTCGGTCAGAATACGGACCAGGTCGCCGCGGTCAAGCGAGTCCAGCGTCGCCACCACGGGCAGACGGCCGATCAGCTCCGGAATGATGCCAAACTTCAAAAGGTCGTGCTGCTGCACCTGGCGCAGCGTTGCACCTACGTCACGCTCGGCATTGCCCCTGATCTCGGCGCCGAAGCCCATCGTCTTCTTGTCCGTGCGCTTTTCGATGATCTTGTCAAGGCCGTCGAAAGCGCCGCCGCAGATAAAGAGGATGTTTGTGGTGTCCACATGGATAAACTCCTGCTGCGGGTGCTTGCGTCCGCCGTTGGGCGGGACGTTGGCGATGGTGCCCTCAAGAAGCTTTAAAAGCGCCTGCTGCACGCCCTCGCCGGAGACGTCGCGCGTGATGGAGGGGTTTTCGCTGCGGCGCGCGATCTTGTCGATCTCATCGATGTAGATGATGCCGCGCTGGGCGCGCTCCACGTCAAAGTCGGCAGCCTGCAGCAGCTTCAGGATCACGTTTTCCACATCTTCGCCCACATAGCCCGCCTCGGTCAGCGTGGTGGCATCGGCAATGGCAAAGGGGACATCCAGCATCTTTGCCATAGTCTGGGCAAAGAGCGTTTTGCCGCTGCCCGTGGGGCCGATGAGGAGGATGTTGCTCTTCTGCAGCTCCACATCGTCCTTCGCCTGATGCAGGATCCGCTTATAGTGGTTATATACCGCAACGGCGAGCACGATTTTGGCACGATCCTGGCCGATGACATATTCGTCCAGACCGGCCTTGATCTGTTCAGGCTTCGGCAGCTTATCCAGTGCCAGCGGAAGGCCGTCATAGCCCTCCGGCGCCTGGGCCGGCATATCACCGATAATACTGGCGCACATGCGCACGCACTCGTCGCAGATATAGCTGCCGTTCCCCGCGATCAACCGGTTGGCCAGGGACTGCGGCTTGCCGCAGAAGGAGCAGCGAATGCTTTTTCTGTCTTCATTTCTTGGCATAATGAAACTCCTTTATAAAGGAACGTAAAGGGGGAACCTATCACAGTTCCCCCTTTTGCAAGGATTTCAGCGTTTGTAGATGACCTTGTCGATCAGGCCGTATTCACGCGCCTCCTCGGCAGTCATGAAATGGTCGCGCTCGGTATCGTGCTCGATCACGGAAAGCTCCTTCCCGGTGTTCCCGGCCAGGATCTCGTTGAGCTTTTTCTTGATCTTCAGGATCTGCTCGGCCTGGATCTGGATATCGGTGGCCTGGCCCTGGCTGCCGCCGGAGGGCTGGTGGATCATGATTTCCGCGTTCGGCAGGGCAATTCGTTTGCCCTTTGCACCGGAAGAGAGGAGAAACGCGCCCATCGAAGCAGCCATGCCGATGCAGATCGTGGAGACGTCAGGCTTGATATACTGCATCGTATCGTAGATCGCAAGTCCTGCCGTCACACTGCCGCCGGGGCTGTTGATGTAAAACTGAATGTCCTTGTCGGGGTCCTGCGCCTCGAGATAGAGGAGCTGGGCCACAATCAGGCTTGCCGTGGTATCGTTGACTTCCTCGCTGAGCATCACGATGCGATCATTGAGGAGTCGGGAGAAAATGTCGTAGGAGCGCTCGCCGCGGCTCGTCTGCTCAACGACATAAGGGACTAAACTCATTGTATGAAACTCTCCTTCCATATATCCAGCGTCCAAGAGAGCATATCCTAATCCCGGAAAAATTATTCGGTCTTTTCCTCTTCGCCCTTGCTCTCTTCCTCCGCCTTCGGCTCGGCCTTTTTGCGGGTGCGCTTGGGCTTCTCCGCGCCGTCCTCAGCCTTCGGAGCGGCCTTCTTGGCCGTCTTTTTCTTGGTCTCGGACTTTTCCTCGGAAGGGGCGACGGCAAGGGCGCTGTCAACGATCAGCTTGCCGGCCTTGTCCTTCTTGACCTCTTCGGCCAGGGTCTCTTCGCCGAAGTACGTCTTCAGCTGCTCGGCAGTGGCGCCGAAGCCCTCAGCCATCTTGGCAACAAACGCGTCGATCTCCTCGGCGGTGGCCTCGATCTTTTCAGCCTCGACAACAGCGTCAAGCAGCAGATCGTTCTTGACCTGATACTCGGCTGCGGGGCGGATGTTGACGTTCATGGTGTTCTCGTCAACGCCCATCATCTCCATCAGCTTGTCCAGCGGCATGTTGCGGTCAGTCAGGCCGAAGTTCGCAGCATAGTTGCGAAGGATATCCTCGACCTTGGAGGCGATCATGGAGTTCGGGACGGTGACGGTCATATTGTCGATGGCCTTCTTCACGACCTCGCTACGGAAGGCGCTGTCGGCCTGCTCGTTGTAGCGCTTTTCGATATTGGCGCGGATGTCGGCCTTGTACTCGTCAAGCGTGTCAAA